>JAKLLP010000178.1:269-4820 GCA_023150055.1 Gammaproteobacteria bacterium
CTTCGTCTTCCTCGCCAGGGAGGGTTTCTAC
Organism: Gammaproteobacteria bacterium; assembly: GCA_023150055.1. Taxonomy (GTDB): domain Bacteria; phylum Pseudomonadota; class Gammaproteobacteria; order Steroidobacterales; genus QUBU01. Next base: position 301 of record JAKLLP010000178.1, read on the forward strand.
GACGGCGTGACTTTCCATCGCGTGATCGCCGACTTCATGATCCAGGGCGGTGACCCGACGGGCAGCGGCCGTGGCGGTCCGGGCTATCGTTTCGAGGACGAGTTCGACGGCAATCCGCTGCGCCACGAGCGCGGCGTGATCTCCATGGCCAACGCCGGCCCGGGCACCAACGGCAGCCAGTTCTTCATCACGCATGGTCCGCAGCCTCATCTCGATGGGCGGCATACGGTGTTCGGCAAAGTGACGGGTGGTCAGGACGTGGTGGATGCCATCGAGCAGGGCGACACCATGCGCAGGGTCACCGTCGCCTGAGCTGATCGGGCGCGTGTGGCGTCGCGCCGGATGTCAGCCGTCAGCGCGACGCCCGGGCGAACCAGTCGGCGAGCACCAGGGCGGCCTCGATGCTGAATTCCCCGGCCCGCAGGGCGGCGTGCACTTCCGCCGGCTCGAGGCAGAGGAACTCGGCGACTTCGCCGTCGCGACAGGCGGGCCTGAACCCGGTCGGCAACTCCAGCACGGCACAAAGCAGGATTTCGTCGTGATAGCCCTGCGCCAGCGGGCGCAGGCTGCGCAGCTCGCCCGCGGTGAAGACGACGCCCGCGGACAGGTCCGCCGGTACGCCCGCTTCCTCCCAGAGTTCGCGGCGGGCGCATGCCGCCGGCGTTTCGCCGGCCGCGATGGCGCCGGCGGCGAAGTTGTCGAGCTTGCCGGGTGCGGTGAGCTTCAGGGCGCTGCGCCGGGCGATCCACAGGCGGCCGTCGGCACGGAAGCCGTTGACATGGACCGCGCGATTCTGGAGACCGAGGGTGCGGAACACGCCACGCTCGAAGCGGGCCAATTCCAGGCCCGACTCATCCACCAGCGCACAGGCTTCGTTGCGCCAGCCGGGAACCAGGCCGGCCGCCCGCAGCCGCAAGGCCGCCTCCTGCAGCAGGGCGCTGCGAGCGGTAACCGACATCCCGGCGTCACGCAACGCGAATCCACGCGCCGTCGGGGCGAAGAGATCGGGGTGGCCACGCAGGGCGGCCGCGACCGCGGGCACCACGCGGCCCCGGCTTGCCCCGGCGACGTCGAGCCAGCAGTAGTCGGCCTCGGGCTGGGTCGGTTCCGCGCCGGGGGCGGACAGTGCGCTCATCGCGCGCCGGCAAACCGCAGGCGCATCGAGAGGTCGATCGCCCGCAGGTTCTTGGTGAGGTCGCCTACCGAGATGAAGTCGACACCCGTTTCGGCAATCGCGCGGATGCTCTGGAGGGTGACGCCGCCGGAGGCCTCGAGCCCGGTCGATGGCGACAGGTCGGCGCGCAGGCGCACCGCCTCGCGCAATCGCTCGACGGGGAAGTTGTCGAGCAACAGGCGGTCGGCGCCTGCGGCGAATGCTTCCCGCGCCTGTTCCAGGGTCTCGACCTCGACCTCGAGCAGCACCCCGGGGCTCAGCCGGCGCGCTGCGCCGACGGTGCGGGCGATACCGCCGCCGGCGACGATGTGGTTCTCCTTGACGAGGATCGCATCGTAGAGCCCGATGCGGTGATTGCTGCCGCCGCCGATGCGTACCGCGTACTTCTGCGCGAGCCGCAGGCCCGGAATCGTCTTGCGGGTGTCGAGGATCCGGGCGCCGGTGCCGTCGATGGCGGCGACGTAGCGACGGGTGATGGTGGCCACGCCCGAGAGGGCCTGCAGGAAATTGAGCGCCGTGCGCTCGCCGGTGAGCAGCGGCCGGGCAGTACCGTCCAGGCTGCACAGCATGGCCCCGGCCGGGACCCGGGCGCCTTCGCTCGCGTGCCAGTCGATCCGTATGCCGGGATCGAGCTGCCTGAAGACTTCGCCGACCCAGTCCGTGCCGCACAGGACCGCCTCCTCGCGGGTGAGCACGGTCGCCTGGGCGGTCTGCCCGGCGGGCACGAGCGCCGCGGTGAGGTCCCCGCTGCCGATGTCCTCGGCTAGCGCCCGGCGCACCTGCTCGCCGAGGTCTGCAGGAAGGCCTGTTTCATCCGCGTTCGACATGGGACCCTTGCGGCCGACGATGCAGGTTCGCGGCGGCCAGCCCGGTGCCTTCCTGCGGTCGCCTCAGAAGGGCAGGCCGTGACTCTGGCCCCCCATGCACATGAGCATCGGGATCGACAACACGAAATTGGTGCGCGAGGCCATGGTGGCGATCCGGCGCGCGCCGGCTTTCTGCTCCTCGGTCGCCGGCGTGATGCCGAGCACCTTCTTCTGATTCGGCCAGATCAGCAACCAGACGTTCAGGAACATCACCAGGCCGAGCCATGAGCCGATGCCGATGGTGACAAAGCCATCCTTCAGCATGAGGACCTGCATGAGGCCCCCACCCGCGGGGCGATACGCCAGTTCGATGAAGATGATGCCGGAAAGCGTCGTCACTACCGCTGCCCAGCGAAACCACAGCAGCGCGCGCGGCGCGACATACTTGGCGATGCCGGCGCCACCGGGGCCACCCTTGTCCGCCCCGGCGGCAGCCAGTGCGGGTATCTGCACGACGTTGAAATAGTAGAGAAGCCCGATCCACATCACGCCGGAGATGATGTGCAGCCAGCGGTCGAGTCCCGCCAGGCTGAAGCCACCCGGCAGCAGCAGGGCCACGAGGATCATCAGGACCAGGCCGGCGATGATCGAGCCGTTGACGCTATTCAGTGGATTCATGGAACGCTCCCCGTTGATCAATGGCGCCTGGGCTACGCGAGAGACGGCGCCGGTGCCCGGCAAGAATAGGTGAGGACTCAGCGCCCGATCAAGCATGCGGCAGGTTGTCGCCCCCCGGCGGCACGCTGGCCGGCACCGCGGGCGCATAGACGGGCCGGAAGCGGTTGACGATCTCGCAGAACAGATCGGCCGTGATCTCCGCGTCATAGACGGCGGAATGCGCGGCCGATTCGTCCCAGGGCAGGCCGGCCGCCTGCGCGGCGCGGGCGAGTACGGTCTGGCCGAGAGCGACGCCGGCGAGCGTCGCGGTATCGAAAATCGCAAAGGGATGGAACGGGCTGCGCTTGATCTCGCAGCGCGCGATCGCCTCGTTGAGAAAACCGAGATCGAAATGAGCGTTGTGGCCGACCAGCACGGCGCGGGTGCATCCGGACGCCTTCATCTCGTGGCGCACCTCGCGGAAGATTCGCTGTAACGCGTCGCGCTCGGGTATGGCCGGACGCAGTGGATGCCCGGGATCGATGCCGGTGACCTGCAATGCCGCCGGGTCGATGTTGGCGCCGTGGAAGGGCATGACATGGTGTGCGAACGTGGCGGCGCGCCCGAGCGCGCCGGCGTCATCGAAGCGCAGCATCACGGCGGCGATATCGAGCAGGGCGTCGGTGCGGGCATTGAAGCCGCCGGTCTCGACATCCACCACTACGGGCAGGAAGCCGCGGAACCGCACGGCCATCGGAGTCGTCGGCGACATGGAGGAGGTACTCAGCGGAGGTCGCCGGCGATGCCGGTCACCTGCGCCAGCTCGCTGGCATGGTCGGTGAGCAGGGCGAGCGTAAGGCGCACCCCGAACCCGGTCGGCCCGGCCGGCACATGCCCGAGGCCCTTCTTGCGCGCCGCCGAGCTGAGGTCGACGTGGATCCACGGAGTCTTCTCCGGGACGAATTTCCGCAGAAACCGCGCCGCAAGAATGTGGTCGCCCTCGTTCTCGACCGAGCATTGCGCGACGTCGGCGACCGATGATTTCAGTTCCTCGTCGAAGTCCTCGTCCATGGGGAATGGCCAGACACGCTCGCCCGAGCGGCGCCCGGCCGTGACCAGCAGGGGCTCGAGCTCGCGCCGGTTGGTGAACACGCCGCTGTACCGGTCGGTGAGCGCATTGATGCACTGGCCGGTGAGCGTCGCGTAGTCGATCAGCAATGCCGGGCGCTCGCGTGCGGCCAGCACCAGCGTGTCGGCGAGCGCCATCCGGCCTTCCGCATCCGTGTGGATGACCTCGATGGTGGTGCCGCAGGCGGCGCTGACGACATCGCGCGACTTGTAGGACTGCGGGCTCAGGCGGTTCTCGGTGATGGCGAGCCAGCAATCGACCGCGAGCGGCAGCCGGAGCCGCGTGATGGCGAGCAGCACGCCGAGGGCGACGGCGCTGCCGCACATGTCCTGGTGCATGTCGAGCATGGCGCGGAACGGCTTGAGGTTGGTGCCCCCGGTGTCAAAGATGATGCCCTTGCCGACCAGCGAGACGTCGGGCCGGCTGCGGCCTTTCGGCCGCCAGGACAGGTGCGCGATGCCCGCGTCGTTGCCCGCGTTGCCCTGTGCCACGGCGAGGAACGCGCCGGCGCCGAGACGCCCGAGCGCGGCACGGTCGAGGAAGCGCATGTTCCAGTCGTTGTGCTCGGCAAGATGGGCCAGCAGCTCGCGGTAGCTCGCTGCCGTGAGACGGTTTGGCGGCAGCGCCGTCAGCCAGCGCACCAGGTTGCCGCTCTCTATCTCGGCGAGTTCCCGCTCGAGGTCGAGCTTCGCCTCTAGCCCCAGCAGTCGCAACTGCTGGAGTCGCGTTCGTGGCTCGGGTTTGCGCTGGTACT
>JAKLLP010000178.1:4830-5180 GCA_023150055.1 Gammaproteobacteria bacterium
GGCAGTCTGAAACTGGCAGCCCCGGCGGCTGCGACGATGGTTCTCGACAGCGCGGCGGCGCGGCCGGGCGACAGCCCGGCGACGAGCACGCCGAGTGTGCGCGGGCAGGCACTCAGCGCTTCGGCGAGAATTTCCCCGGCAAACTTCAGGTCGGGAAAGGCCGCGCTCGAATCTTCCCACGGTTTCGGCAGCCGCCACAGCGTGACGCCGGTACCCGCGGCGTTACGCAGGCGGCTGCGCACCGGGTGGTGCTGCGCGGTGCGGCCGGGTTTGTGCAGTTCGCGGGACAGGCGCGCACCATCGGGCACGTTCTTCCATGCCGATTGCCGCGGCGCGTGCGGCAGCACCAC
>JAKLLP010000179.1:0-2278 GCA_023150055.1 Gammaproteobacteria bacterium
GCTGCTTCGGCGTGAAGAACGAGGTGCCGATGCGCCGTTCCGTCGCCTGGCTCCAGCGCGGGTGATCGACCTTGGGGTTCACGTTGGCGTAGAAACCGTATTCGCTGGGCGCCGCCGCAGACCACGTCGTGGGCGGCTGCTTCTCGGTGAAGCTGATGCGCACGATCGACTTGATGCTCTTGAAGCCGTACTTCCATGGCACCATCAGGCGCAGTGGTGCGCCGTTCTGGTTCGGCAGCTCCACGCCATAGACACCGGTCACCATCAGCGTGAGCGGGTGCATGGCCTCGGCAATGGTGAGGCCCTCGACGTAGGGCCAGTCGAGCGTGCCACCCCGCTGCCCGGGCATTTCCTCGGGCCGCAGCACGGTCTCGAACGCCACGTACTTCGCCTTCGACGTCGGCTTGAAGCGCTTGAGCAAATCGCCGAGCGCAAAGCCGGCCCAGGGCACCACCATCGACCACGCCTCCACGCAGCGGAAGCGGTAGATGCGCTCCTCGAGCGGATGCGGCCCGACGATATCCTCGAAGGTGAAATCCCCGGTGGCCTCCGCCTCGCCGTCCACCCGCACCGACCAGGGTTTGGGCCGAAAGCGGCCCGAGTTGCGGCGCGGGTCCTCCTTGTCGAGCCCGAATTCGTAGAAGTTGTTGTAGCTCGTGATCTCCTCGAACGTGTTCGGTTGCTCGTCCGTGCTGAGCGGGCTTTGCTTCAGTCCCGGCAGGCGGCGGTAGCTGGCCGGAATGTCCTGTGCCCGCAATCCCGCCGCGGCGAGCAGCGCCCCGGCGCCGGCAAAGCCCGCGGCCGCGAGGATCTGCCGGCGGTTGCGGTACACGGATTCCGGCGTGATTTCGGACGGGCGGATAGTGTCGGGTTTGCGGATCAGCATGGACATCACTCCGTGGCGAGACTGCCGTTGAGGTCCCAGTCGTGGGGCAGGTAGCGCAGGCCGAGCCGTCCCTCGAGCAGCGCCGCGCGGGCGGCCGGATCATCGAGGTAGCGGGCGAGAAAATCCGGCACGGTGCCGGCCGACCGCTCGAAATCCGCGCCGAAGGCGTCGAACAGCGGCGACAGGAACGCGGTGCGCTGGGCGACGTCGAAGTAATTTCTCGTCAGGTCGTTCACGAAACCACTCGCGGCCTGGTCGAGCTGGGCGTCGATCGTCTCGGGCAGGTAGGCGCGGTTGGCGAGCCGCGGGCAGGACAGCGACGGGCAGACGATCGCGAAGTGCGTGCGGGCGTCGCCGAGCGCGCGCAGGCGTCGTTGCTCCAGCGCGACGAGCGTGATGCTCTCGCCGTCGAGCTGGAACTTCAGTCGCTTGAAGTAGCGGTGTCGCCCGAGCTTCGTATCGGGGGCGTAACCGTCGAGAATCCCCCGTATCGCGAAGGCGTTGTAGGCGTTGATGAGATAGGCGAGTTCGTCGTCCCGGCCCGCGAAGGGTTCCCGCTCCTGCCCGAGCGCGGTGATGAAGGCATCGAAGCGGGGGTCGGCGCGGATGCCGTCGTAGTCCACGTAACCCTGGCGCACGTTCTGCAGCAGGACCTGGTCCCAGCCGCTGTAGTCCGGCGTCGCGCCCCGGGCCACGACCGACCCCACCGCGAGCACAGTGCCCGCGAGCAGACAAAGCGACAACCGGGTCAGGGATCTGTTCAGTGCATTCATCGGTGGAGCCAGCGGCCGGAACTTGTGACCCAAGAATAACCTTCCTACAGTGTGCCGCCTATGGAGTCGACGCGGGGAAACCTCCGGGTGGCGGGTGCGAGCGGCAGGAGTCTCCGCGAACCGCCGAGCTGGCGGCGCCGCATTGCCGCGCTCACGATCGTTGCAGGGTTCGTGCTGCTCGGCGGCTGCGAGCGGCCACAGGGCACGGTCATCATCATCGGCGGCACCTCCACGCCGAATACGCCCGGCGCAGCGTTGTGGCTCGATTTCAAGCGCGGCGTCGAAGCCGCGGCCGCCGGCCGCATCCACCTGCGGGCATTGATCTACGGCCAGCTCGGCTCCGAGGAGCAGCTCCTGTCGGGGTTGCGGCGCGGGCGCATTCACTACGCAAATCTCTCCGCCCAGGTGGCCTCCGGCGTGGTGCCCGAGCTGGCGCTGCTCTATGCGCCTTTTCTATTCGACAGCGAAGCCGAGGCGGATTTCGTCTACGACCGTTATCTCACCGGCCTGTTCCGCGACCTGCTCGCGGCGCAGGACCTGCACCTGGTGACCTGGTACGAGATCGGCTTCCACGACGTCTACGCGCGCGGTGCCCCGATCCTGGTGCCGGCCGATGCGA
>JAKLLP010000179.1:2288-5153 GCA_023150055.1 Gammaproteobacteria bacterium
CCGGCGCTTCCGCATCGCCTCGAGCCTGAGCGCCCGGCTTTTCGCCGAGGCCATCGGTGCCGACGTGATCCCGCTCGGCTTCGGCGACATCGTCTCTTCCCTGCAGACCGGCCTGATCGAAGCGGGCGAGAACTCCGTGACGCTTTATTCACGCACCGGCATCGCCGGCGAGGCCCCGCAGCTCACGCTCACGCATCACCTGCTCGGCATGTCGCTCATCGTCAGCCGCAAGCGCTGGTGGGACGGACTCCCCGAGGCCGACCGGCTGATCCTGGAGCGCGCCTTTCCGCCTATCGAGCGCTCGCGGGCGGTCGTGCGGGCGCAGACGGCGGGCGATCTCGCGGCGGCGGCGAGCCTCGGCTTCGTCGTGCACGAGCTGACGGCCGCGCAGCGCGAGGAGTGGCGCCGTGCGACGGCCGGCGTCACCGCGGCGCTCATCCGCGATATCGGCGGGCGCGCGCCGGAGATCTACGACCTCATCCAGCGCGGCAAGGCGGAGTTCGCGGCGGCGGGCGTTCAGGTGCCGCTGCAATCGAGCACCGCGGTGCCGTTGAAGGCGCCGTGGCGCAGGTCCGCGAGCGCCTCGTTCGCGAGCCCGAGCGGGTAGACGCGAACCCGCGCCCTGACCGGCGTCCGGCCCACCACCGCGAAGAACGCCCTGGCGTCCTCGCGGGTGAGGTTGGCGACCGAGCGGAGCTGGCGCTCGCCCCAGAGATCGGCGTAGGGGAAGCCCGGGATGTCGCTCATGTGGATGCCGCCGCAGACGACAGCGGCACCTTTTTTCACATCGCGGAGCGCCTTTGGCACCAGCGCCCCCACCGGCGCGAAGATCACCGCGGCGTCGAGCGGCTGCGGCGCCGGCTCGTCCGAGCCGCTGGCCCAGGTGGCACCCGTCTCGCGCGCGAAGCGTTGCGCCGCGGTATCGCCCGGCGTGGTGAAGGCATAGATCTCGCGGCCCTCAGCCACGGCGACCTGCGTGACGAGATGCGCGGCCGAGCCGAAACCGTAGATGCCGATGCGACGGGCCTCGCCTGCGAGGCGCAGGCTGCGGTAGCCGATGAGCCCGGCGCAGAGCAGCGGCGTCGTCTCGACGGCGCCCGCGGCCGCGTCGATCGGGATGCACCAGCGTGAGTCGGCGAGCATGTGGGTGGCGAAGCCGCCATCGCGGTGGCAGCCGTGAAACTCGGCGTTGTCGCAGAGGTTCTCCCGGCCGCTCACGCAGAACTCGCACTCGCCGCAGGTCCAGGCAAGCCAGGCCGCGCCCACCCGCGCGCGCTCCGCGAGCACCGCCTGCGGGCCGGCGGCGATGACCCGTCCGACCGCCTGGTGTCCGGGCACCACGGGGTAGCGCGCCTGCGGCAGTTCGCCATCGAGGAGGTGCAGGTCGGTGCGGCACACGCCGCAGGCCTCGATGCGGAGCAGCACCTCGGCGCCGCGCGGCTGTGGCAGCGGGCGCGCCTCGGCGCGCAGCGCCTCGCCTGCGCCGCCCGCGACCATGGCTGTCATCGTGGCCGTCATTGCGATGGTAATGTAGCACCGACCACCCGGACGACCGCGAGGGAAGCAACATGCTGTGGCGCCAGAAAAAAACCACGATGCCCACGCCGCAGGACGCGCTGCCCGGGCGCGCGCAGCCGTTGCCGGTGCCCGAGCGCCATCACGTCAACGGCCACCCGCTCCAGGCGCCGTTCCCGCCGCAGATGCGCCAGGCACTGTTCGGCCTCGGCTGCTTCTGGGGTGCCGAGAGGAAGTTCTGGCAGCTGCCCGGCGTCTACACCACCGCGGTCGGCTACGCCGGAGGCTACACACCCAACCCGACCTACGAGGAAGTCTGCACGGGCCGCACCGGGCACAACGAAGTGGTGCTCGTGGTGTACGACCCGGCGCAGGTGAGCTACGAAGAGCTGCTGCGCGTCTTCTGGGAATCGCACGACCCCACGCAGGGCATGCGCCAGGGCAACGACGTCGGCACCCAGTACCGCTCCGGCATCTACTGCTATGACGACGGGCAGCGCGAGGCGGCGCTCGCCTCGCAGCGCCGCTACGGCGAGGCGCTGAACCAGGCCGGCTTCCCGCTGGTCACCACCGAGATCCTGCCCGCGCCCGAGTTCTACTACGCCGAGGACTACCACCAGCAGTACCTCGCGAAGAACCCCGGAGGCTACTGCGGCCTCGGCGGTACCGGGGTGCGCCTGTGTTAGCAGTCCGGGCGGCAGCGGCTCAGGCGACGGGTGCTGGCGCCGGGTGCGTGACGGGCAACGAGCGGCCGTCGTCGAATACCAGCTGCCGTTCCGGCCAGCGCAACGCGCCGAGCCGGGTGCAAAAGTCACGCGTGCGGCCTTCGGCGCGCTCCTTGTAACGAGCGCCGACGCCGAAATCGAGACAGAACACGTTGCCGCCCCGCCCGAGCCAGACTTCGGGCGGGGCGCCCTCGAAGAGATCGTGCTCGCCGCGGGAGTAGGCCTTGCGCAGTGCCGACGTCGGCCAGCGCCAGTAATGCCCGACCAGCACGGGCTTCGCGTGCCGGTAGCCTTGCCACCACTTCACGCGATCGAGCATGCGCCACTTGCCGCTCGCGAAGAACGGTTCCGCGGCGATGGCCTCGACGCCCGAGGTGAGGATGCGCACCGGGTTGCCCATCTGGTAGAGGAGATCGACGCGCGCCAGCCCCGCGAGCAGCGGCGGCTTCGAGTGCGGATCCTTCAGTCGGTGGCCGTGCGCGCGCCAGTCCGCGCCGGCGCGCTCATCCAGCCCGGCGCGGCGGATGAGTTCCCCCACGCGCTTGGCGTAGGCTTCGTAGACCGCCGCGACCGGGCCTGCGCACGCGGCCAGCAGCCCCAGTGCCGCATCGTCCCAGGTCGCGTG
>JAKLLP010000017.1:0-5537 GCA_023150055.1 Gammaproteobacteria bacterium
ACGGCCAGGTGCTTCGATTGATCGCCCTTACCCAGCCGGCGCGGACAGGCGCGGCTTCATTCTCGGCGCCGCGGGCGCCCTGCTGGCGGGCCCGCTCACGACGCGCGCGGCAGCCGGCGCAGGACTCGCTCTCGAAAGCCCGGCAGACCGGCTCACGGCGATGCTGCGCATGCAGGGCCGGCTCGACGGCCGTGACACCCCCTGGTGGTACTTCGGCAGGATCTACGGCGTGGTGGGCGAGAGCGCACCGCGCCTGCTGGTGCGTTTCGAGGGGCTGGAGATCATGCGATTGACACCGGCCGGGGACGGCGCGTACGCCGCAACGGGCGTGACCACCTCGTTTTTCCAGGACCCGCACAGCAAGGCAGTCCTCCAGACCTTCGCCAATCCCTACACGGGCAGGACCGATGCAGTTACCCCGAACCTGATTGGGGGCACCGCCCGTCCCGTAGCGTACTACTCCGCGCGAGGTGTGCGTCCCGCGAGCGTCGCGCCAGAGAACTGGAGTTACGACGGCCTGCACCTGACGCTCGACTACCATGCCGATACCGTCTGGCTGTCGCATGATCGCGTCTACCCGCCTGGGCTGCCGCAGCCGATGGCCGAGTCCAGCGTGGCGCGGGCGAAGATCGCCGATCTCCAGGACCACGAGCGCGGCTTCGTGCCCGCCGGCTTTTCCTCGACCTATTTCGCGCCGTGGCCGAAGTGGATGCAGATGGAGGATCGGCCCGGGCACGTCATCTGGCATGCCGACGGGGTCAAGCTCGACTCGGTCGCGGAGCTTCCGGAGTCTTTCGGCAAACGCATGCAGGCGCAATATCCCGACAGGTTGCGCGCGCTGGCGCCTGAGGATGCCACATGAACGTGGTCATCACGGGCAGCACGAAAGGCATCGGCCTCGGGCTGGCGCGGGAGTTCCTGCGGCGCGGTCACGCCGTCATGGTGTCGAGCCGCCGGAGCGATGCGGTCGAGCAGGTCGTTGCCGACCTGCGCCGGGAGTATCCGCGGGAACGCGTCGCCGGCCAGCCCTGTGACGTCGGCGATTTCGAACAGGTGCAGAAACTCTGGGACGCGGCGGTTGCCGCTCTGGGTCGTGTCGATATCTGGATCAACAACGCCGGGCGCGACGGCATGAAGGTGCCTTTTTTCATGCTGCCCCCCGAGGACATGAAACAGACCATCACCACCAACCTCATCGGCCTGATGAACTGTAACCGGGTGTGCATCACCGGCATGTACCGGCAGAAGGGGGGCTGGATCTGGAACATGGAGGGTTTCGGCAGCAACGGAGCGGTCCGCCCTACCGTCGGCGTCTACGGCGCCAGCAAGTACGCGGTGCGTTACTTCACCAAAGCCATGGCGAAGGAACTGGAGAAGACCCCCGTCAGGATGGGTTATCTCAGCCCCGGCATCGTCGCCACCGACCTGCTCGTGCCGCCGCCCGATCGACGCGGTGAACGCTGGGAACAGAACAAGAAGATCCTCAACATACTCGCCGACACGGTGGAGACGGTAACCCCGTTTCTCGTCGAGGGTATGCTGGCCGCGGAGAAAAACGGCACCGCGGTGCGCTGGCTCACCAACGGCAAGGTGCGCTGGCGCTTTTTCAAGGCGCTGTTCGTGAAGCGCGATGTCTTCGGGCCGCTCGGGGCCTAGCCCGCACGATTCATGAAGGATCGCGGATGATGCCGGTTTGTGGCGAGCGATGCGCCGGCACGGGCCGGCAGGGCCGCGATAGGCAGCGAGTGCGGTGACCCGCTGCCGATACCCGCGTTGTCAATTTCGTGCGATTACTCATTGGTCTGGCTGCGCTCGATGCCGCCTTCATGAATGGTGCGGGCTAGTGCGGGTTAGCCTGTCCGGCGAGCGAAGTGGGCGGTCTGCTCGGCGCGCAACCGGTCGCAGGTCCGCCCTGCCGGGAACTCGACGTCCTGGTTGCGGATCGGCTGGTCCTTCGGGATGTCGCGCTTGAGCGTGCAGTCCACCGAGAGCGCCATCGGTAAGGCATCCTCGGCGCGCAGCGTCACGTAGCTGTCGACCAGCCCGTAGCAGGTGAACCCGCCCATGCCGTCGAGCCGCTCGCCGGCCTGCAGATCGCGCTTGGCAACCGCCACCGTGTCGCAGACCGGCGCCCCGCGTGGCGTCAGGGTCGGATCGGCGAACAATACCGCCCGGGCGATCGAGTGCGGCAGCTGCATGTGCGGCAGGTGGTAGGGCGTGTAGAACATGTACAGCGGCCCCTCGCCGAACTTGAAATAGGCCATGTACTGCCTCTTGATCGGATGATCGTTGTGCGCCATCACGAAGGCGCCGGTATGCGGCTCGGCGCCGAGCACGAAATCGACCTTGCCGCCGTCGGCGAAGTCCTCGACGCTGAATTTCTGCAGCAGGTCCTTCACGTGGGCACAGGCATGGCCGTGCATGCCACGTATCGCAGGCACGAAGCCGGTCGCATTGCCGATGATGGCCGACTCGAGCGCGAGCTTGGAGCCGTCGGCAAAGGACGCCACCATCGCCGCCTTCTGCTGGTGCTTTTCGGCGAATTCGCGCTGTGTTTCCGGGTTGCGGTAGCGGTTTAGAAAGCCCTTGATCTGGCCCGTGAGCACCGGTCGGTAGCCCATGCTGTCGACGAAGCGCAGCAGGTCCATGGCGACACCCGGCTCGTCACCATCGGTGTAGGTGTAGACGACGCCGGCGCAGTCCGCGTACACCTTGAGAATCGGGCCGACGGAGGCATCGACCTCGGCGTTCATCAGGACCAGGTGCTTGCCGTTCGTCAGCGCCTCGAGCGCGACCTGCGAACCGAACTCGACCTCGCCGGTCGTCTCGACGATGGCCTCGATCTGCCCGGAACGACAGAGCAGCATGGGGTCGTCCGTCACCACGTAACGCCCCCTGCGAATCGCTTCTTCGAGTTCTGCGCCCGATGAAACGGCTCCGGAGACTTCCGCACCGGCGTCCGCGTAGGCACGCTCGGCCTGCGCCAGGGAGCGGTTGGCGATCGCCACCAGCCGGATGCCCGGCATGGCCGTGAGGATCTGCAGCGCGATGCCGCGGGCCATGTAGCCGGCGCCCACCATGCCCACGCGGATCGGGTTGCCCTCTGCCGCCCGCTTCGCGAGCGCCGTGTCGATGATGATCATGTGCAATCCTTCAAGCTGGAAAGAGCGGCCAGTTCCGGTCGGCCTGTGAAATGACGACCGCCTCACGCGGCCAGGAGATACCGAATGCCGGGTCATCGTAGCGCACCCCGCGCGCAGCTTCCGGCGCGTAGGGTCGTGAGGTGAGATAAACGAGTTCGACATCGTCGGTCAGGGTCAGGTAGCCGTGCGCGCACCCCTCTGGCACGTAGAGCAGCCGGCCGTTGCCCGCCGTCAGTTCCACGCCCATCCAGCGCCGGAAGGTGGGCGAGCCCGGGCGCAGGTCCACCGCCACGTCGAAGACCGCACCCCGAAAGCAACGCGCGATCTTGACCTCCGCGTGCGGGGCGAGCTGGTAGTGCAGGCCGCGCAGCGTGCCGCACCGCGGGCTCACGCCGGTGTTGATCTGCGCGATCGTGCCGTTCAACCCGTGCGCGGCGAGTTCCTGCGAGCACCACAGCCGCGCGAAATGGCCGCGGTCATCGACGCGCCGGTCCGGCTCGATGAGGTATGCGCCTTCGATTTCTCCTGCCGTGAACTTCAAGCGTTCGCTCCCCGCCGCCGATGACGTATTACAGCAGCCTGCCCGTCAACCGTCACGGAACGGATGCTCACTGCGACGCTCGACAGGTCCAAGCCGGACGAGTATACGGGCTTGGATGCAGACTCCGAATCCGGCCGCTCCGCCGACCGTGCCTTTCATGCAGGCGGTCTGGTTCTGGCTGAAGCTCGGGTTCATCAGTTTCGGCGGGCCGGCCGGCCAGATCGCGATCATGCACCAGGAGCTGGTGGAACGCCGGCGCTGGATCTCCAACCAGCGCTTTCTGCATGCGCTGAACTTCTGCATGGTCCTGCCCGGCCCGGAGGCACAGCAGCTCGCCACCTATATCGGCTGGCTGCTGCACCGGGCGGCCGGCGGACTCGTTGCCGGCGGGCTGTTTGTGCTGCCTTCACTGCTGATCCTCATCGGCCTCTCCTGGGTGTACGTCGCCTTCGGCGATGTGCCGGCCGTGGCTGCGGTTCTCTACGGCATCAAGCCGGCAGTCACCGCCATCGTGCTCGCCGCGGCGTGGCGTATCGGCCGGCGCGCACTGCACAACCGGCCGCTGCAGGCCCTGGCCATCGCGGCACTGATTGCGATCGCGGTGCTGGGCGCACCCTTCCCGATGATCATCGCGGGTGCTGCGGCCATCGGCTGGCTCGGCGGACGCTACCGGCCGGACTGGTTCACGGGCGCCGCCGCTCACGGCACCACCGCCACGACCCATCAGCCGGCCATCATCGACGACGACACCCCGACGCCGGACCACGCACGCCTGCGCTGGCCGCGGCTCGCTCGCGTGGCTGCGGCTGGCGTCCTGATCTGGGCCGCTGCAATCGCGCTGCTCGCCGCAGCCGGTGGCTGGCAAGGCACACTCGCGCAGATGGCGTGGTTTTTCACCAAGGCGGCGCTGCTCACCTTCGGCGGCGCCTATGCGGTACTGCCCTACGTATTCCAGGGCGCGGTCGAACACTACGGCTGGCTCAGCGCACCGCAGATGATCGACGGACTCGCGCTCGGCGAGACCACGCCCGGCCCGCTCATCATGGTGGTGGCGTTCGTCGGCTTCGTGGGCGGCTGGGGTGCGGAGATTTTCGGGCCGGAGAAATTGTTCCTGGCGGGTGCAGCGGCAGCCACGGTGGTGACTTTCTTCACCTTCCTGCCGTCCTTCATCTTCATCCTCTTCGGCGGGCCCATCGTCGAGACCACGCATCGCCAGCCCCACATCACCGCACCACTGACGGCCATCACCGCCGCCGTGGTCGGCGTCATCGTCAACCTGGCGTTGTTCTTCGCCTGGCACGTGCTCTGGCCGGAGGGGCTGGCCGGGCGCTTCGAGTGGCCGGCGCTCATGATCGGGTTTGCCGCCGGCATCGCATTGTTCCGCTTCAATACCGGCGTCATCCCGCTCATTCTCGGCTGCGCTGCCGCGGGGCTTCTCCTGCACCTCGCCGGCTCGATCGGGTGACCCTGCCGGGTCGTTTCGCTAGACTGGGCGCCGGGTAATCGAGGAAGAGACAACATGGCTGCAGATTTTTCACGCGTGCTGTCGATCGCTGCGCTGCTGCTGTTCGCCCCCGGCGCATTCGCTTCGGATGACAGGGTCCGCGAAGAGCAAGGCTTCTACGGCAATGTGCTGTTCGGCGCCGGCTACCTGGACCTCGAGAGCAACCTGGTTGCCGGCAACAGGCTGATCGACGTCGAGGACTCGACCATCCAGTCGGTCAACCAGTCCCCCGACTCGAACAACGACGCCTTTCCCTTTGTCTCGGGCGAGGTGAACTACGCCTTCGGTGAACGCTGGGAGGCCTTCTTCGGCGGCAGCATCGAGGACTACGTCACGCTCGATTTCTCCA
>JAKLLP010000017.1:5547-14753 GCA_023150055.1 Gammaproteobacteria bacterium
GCTTTTCAGCGGCCTCCCGGCGGAGGTCTACGAAGACCCCTACCTCGTAGGCGCCCCACGGCCGGACACCGACCGCGATTCCGGCGGCGTGCGGTTCGACTGGTGGCGCATCCTCGAATCCAACTTCTTTCTCCAGATATCGACCCGCGAGATCGACATCGACAATGAACGCAGCGGCACCGACCCCGCACTCGGACTCACACCAGACCAGATTCGCCAACTGCGCCGCGACGGCGACGACAGCCGCGTGACGCTCGGCTACCGCTGGGCGAACGGGGCGCAGCTGCTGCAGCCGGAAATCTCGCTCGGCGAGGACGACCGCGACGGCGACGCCATCTCCGCCGACACCACCGCGTTCAAGCTGACCTACAGTTACCGTGTCGGCGAGTGGGCCTGGGTGGCAACGGGCCAGTATTTCAAGTCCGACTACGATGCGCCCAATCCCGTCTACGGGCGTCGCACCGACAGCGACGGGTACGCCGTCAGCGGTACGGTATTCCGCAGGCTCCACACCGGCGGCGGCGACTGGCGCGCTTTCGGATCGGCCACCTACGCCGACAGCGACTCCGACGTCAATTTCCACGACGCCACGGCGTACGGCTTCAACCTGGGCGTCGCCTACTTCTTCGGCGGGTAAGTCGCCGCGGGACATGGGCCAGGAACGGGTTCCGCGCGGACATCCTGCCGGCTCGCCGTCCCGCCGTCGCTCGCCATGACATCCGCTCCTCCCGCCGTCGACGATGTCCCTGGCGGGCCCGATGGTCACGCGGCGGAACGCAGCGCGCTGGTGCGCGAGATCGAGTCCGAGGTCCGCGCCACCAGCCAGGATCTCGGCAAGTGCGCGCTCGACCCCCGGGTCATCGCGGCACTCGACCAGGTGCTGCGGCACGAGTTCGTGCCGGAGGACCTGCGCGAACTAGCTTACCTCGATCGCCCGCTGCCGATCGGCCACGACCAGACCATCTCGCAGCCCTACATCGTCGCCATCATGACCGATCTGCTCGCGCTGCCACCCGGCGCGCGCGTGCTCGAAGTCGGCACCGGCTCCGGCTACCAGGCTGCGGTGCTCGCCACTCTCGGCGCCGAGGTCTACTCCGTCGAGATCGTCGAGCCGCTGGGACTGCAGGTCAAGGCGCTGCTCGGGAAACTCGGCTATGCCAACGTCCACGTCCGCATCGGCGACGGTTACGCGGGCTGGCCGGAAGCCGCGCCCTTCGACGGCATCATCGTCACCGCCGCCGCCCCGGCGGTGCCGCCGCCGCTGATCGAGCAGCTGCGCCCCGGCGGCCGGATGGTCATCCCGCTGAAAGACCAGCGCTTCGGTCAGAACCTGGTGTTGATCGAGAAAGACGCGGCCGGCGGCATCAGCCAGCGCGAGGTGCTACCCGTGGTGTTCGTGCCGTTGACCGGGGGGCGCTAGCCCGCACTATTCATGAAGGATCGCGGATGATGCCGGTTCGTGGCGAGTGCAGCGCGTCGCCCTGGAGCCCGAATCATAGCCGTAGCTATGGTGAGGGCGAAGGGCCAGCGGTGCGCCGCCACGGGCCGGCAGGGCCGCGATAGGCAGCGAGTGCGGTGACACACTGCCGATCCCCCGCGTTGTCGATTTCGTGCGATTACTCATTAGCCTACCTGCGCTCGATGCCGCCTTCATGAATAGTGCGGGCTAACGTCCGGCGGCGGGGATTTCAGCGCCCGCGGCGATCTCGGCGGCAATCGCCGCCACCGCCTGCGCGCCCGCCTCGCCGCTGCGCCCCAGGTTGTAGACCCAGTCACGGCGAAGCTCCGCCACCCGCGCGCGAAAGCGCGCCGGGTCACGCAGCAGTTCGCGTATGACCTGCGGCGCCTCGCCGATGCGTCCGGGCGGGAGCAACGCCCCGATCTTGTCGCGCACGTAGGACTCGAACGGCTCCATGCCGAGCTCGGGCCAGCTCGTGTTGCGGCTCTTCGGCGGGAGGTCGATGTAGAGCACGGGCTTCCCGAGTCCCATGCCATAGTCCTGACCTGCGCCCGACCACTCGGTGATCATCACGTGGGAGTCATAGAGCGAATCGCTCTCCCCCATCTGCTCGACGAGCCGGAAGCGCGGATGCCCGGCAAAGCGGCGCGTGATCCGGTCGATCGCCTCCGGCGTCTGCCAGCGCGTCTGGAAGTGCGGGCGCAGCGTCAGGCGGAAACCGGCCTCGAGAATGGCGCTGGCGAGTTCGAGCCCGCACACGTTGAGGATGGTCTGCTCGCCCCAGGACGGGGCGAGCAGCACGTGCACGTCCTCGTCCGAGCTCGGCGGTGGCGGCTCGCGCCGCTCGGCCATCAACTGCTCGAGCCGATGATAGCCGTGCGGGATCAGCCGTTTCGGCTTCAGGCCCTTCATCTCCTCGCGCCTGCGGATCTCGCGCATCTGGTGAGGCCCGGCACAAAGGATGGTGTCGTAGTGATCGAACGAGTTCTCGTGATTGTGCGTGCTGATCAGCGAGTGGAACATGTACACGTAGTGGACCGGGTGGATCGAGCGCTTGAGGTCGAAGTTCCCGAGATCGAGCAACTGGGTGAGCATGAGGTCGGCATCGAGGAACTGGAAGAACCAGATGCGCATCAGCCCGCGGCCGATGCAAATCGGCACGATGCGGTCATTGTCCTGGTGCAGCCCCGGATCGTCCGCGTCGGAGGACACGTAGCAGATGCGCGCGCCGATCACGCCGGTCAACTGTTCGACGACGGGGCGGAAGTGATGCCAGTCCTGCCCGCTCTCCGCATACAGCACGATGCGGCGCGAGGCCCGCGGCAGCGCCCTGAATCGACGCCATGCGGCGAGTTCGCGCAGGAAGCGGCTGATGCGGGACATCATGGGGACGCGTCAGGGTGTTGCGGGTCGCGTTGCAGCCGCCATGACGAGCTTTTCACGGCCCGGATGAACAGTGCCGGATCAGTCCGGCCGCGACGCCGGCCCCGCCTGCCCGCCCGGCTGCTCCTCGCGGCGTTCCCTGGCGGCGTCGTCGCGGCGGAAGAGATTCTTCAGCTTGTACCAGAAGGTCTTCACCGCCAGCGCGGCGGTGGCGAACATGCCGATGATGGCCGTGAGGATCATGCTGCCGGTGCTCGGGTCGAGGTACGCCCAGGCCTCGGGCGCGGCGAGCCCGAGGGAAATCAGCACATATAAACCGGGCACCCGGCGCCTGGCAGCTCTCATGTCACCCTCGTTTCCGGGGCCCGCTGCCCCGCTCCATGACCTCTCGACGGGCGTCATTGTGACCGAGACCCGTTGCCCGAGGGAAGCGCGTCATCGAGGCGGGCGATGCGCGGGTGCAGTTCCTCGCGGGCGCGGCGCAGGTGGGCCGGGTCGTCGATCTCGCCCCAGAGCAGGTCCGGCACCAGCACGCAGTCGATGGGGCGCTCGCGCGCCGCGGCGACGAGGCAGCCGGTCTCGTAGTCGAAGGCAAGCGAGCGCGTGAATTCGCCCTCGGCAATGCGCAGCATGAGCGCGAAGAGCGCGGCGGAGATCCTGCTGATGCCGACCAGCTCGCCCGCCACCGCCGGGCCGAGCGCGGCCCGGTCCTTCGACATCGCCGTGAGCCGCCCGTGCCGGGCCTCGACCCAGACCTCGTCGCCCGCCCCGGTCGGTCCGGAGAGCAGGATCGCGTCCGCGCCGGGATGCGCGAGCAACGCCTGCAAGGCGCGCGGCTCGTAGACGAGGTCGGACTCGAGCAGCAGGAACGGCCCCCGCGTGAGCGCCGCGGCGCAGGCGAGGGAGTACATGCTCCCGGACCGGGCGAACTGCGGGTTGTGCACGGTGCGCACCAGCCCCGCATGGTCGCCGGCGAGCGCCTCGTAATGCCCGGCGGCGTAGCCGGTGACGATGACGACGTCTTCGATCCCGGCGGCGACGAGCCGGCGCAGCGACTCCTCGATGATCGGCCGCGCACCGATCCGCAGGAACCCTTTCGGGCAGTCGGCCAGCTCGGAGCGCAGCCGCGTGCCCTGGCCGGCCGCGAGAATGACCGCCGTCTTCATCGCCGCGCGCCGATGATCGCCGGCAACGCCGCGCGGAGCCGCTCGAGGTCGTCGGCGCCGATGTCCCCCATGTGGGCGATGCGGAAAACCTCGGGGGCGAGCTGTCCCTGGCCCGCGTAGATCACGAAGCCGCGGCGTTTCAACCCGTCGTGCAGGCGCGCATAACCGAGACCCGCCGGCAGGCGGTATGACCACAGCACCGAGCCGTATTCCGAGGACTCGAGGAGCGTCGTGACGCCGCAGCGCGCCAGCGTCTCGTTAATGACTTCGGCCCGCGCGCGGAACAGCGCGCGGCGCGCGAGCCAGCCGCCGTGCTCGCGGTGCTCGGCGAGTGCTTCGCGCAGCGCGAAAGCGATCTGCACCGCCTGCGTGAACGGCGAGAAGCCATCGCCGTGCTGGCCGCGGTGGTAGGCGCGCAGATCGAAGTACACGCTGCCGGGTTGCGCCGCGCCGGCCCACAGCTCGCGCCGCGCCAGCACGAAGGAAAGCCCGGGCGCGCCGTGCAGGCACTTGTTGGCGGTGCCGGCCACTGCGGCGAGATTCCAGTCGCGGCCGGCGATCGCCTCCGCACCGAAGCTGCTCACGGCATCCACCAGCAGGCTCGCGCCCCACGCCTGGCAGATGCGCGCCACGGCCTCGAGGTCGTTCAGCCGCCCGGTCGTGGTCTCGTGGTGAACCACCGCGACGTGGCTGATGGCGGCGTCCTCGGAGAGCGCGCGCTCGAGCGCCGGCAGATCGAGGGGCGCGGTCCAGTCGTGGGCGAGCACGCGATGCGGTTTGCCATGCGAGGCGAGCATCCGCGCCATGCGCTCACCGTAGACGCCGTTGGCGAGCACCAGCGTGCGCCGCCGGTCCGGCGCGAAGGTGGCGAGCATCGCCTCGACGGCTGCGGTGCCCGAGCCGGTGAGCAGCACCGCGTCGTAGTCGCCGGAGAGTTCGGGATGGACCGCGGCGAGCTCGCTGTTGATCTCCCGCACCAGGGCCGCGAACTCCGGCTCGCGGTGACACCAGTCCCCGGCGGTGAGCGCGGTCCGCACCCGTTCGCTCAGCGTGACGGGTCCGGGGTTGAGCAGGATGCTGCGGGGCGCCGGCGATGCCAGCCCCGGCGCCAAAGCCCTGCCTGCAGAGGTCCTGTTCACGTCACATTTCGTAACGCGGGCCGAGGTAAGCCCGCAGTCGCGCGGCCACCTCCGCCGGCGTCATCACCGGCCGCGGCAGCTCCGCCGACACCCCCGGGCGCACCGGGGCGTAGATGAAGCGCAGGCCCGGGATGCGCCAGTCGACGAACTCGCGCATCTCGTCCGGGTCGCTCACCGCGAGCACCCGCGGGTAGCCGCTGGCGGCCGCGAGCGCGCGGAAGTCCACGTTCGGCGATACCGTCGCCTGGCCACCGGTCGACTCGTGCATGCCGTTGTCGAGGAGGATGTGCAGCAGGTTCACCGGGCGCTCCATGCCGATGGTGGTCAACACGCCGAGGCGCATCAGCAGCGCGCCGTCGCCGTCGATCACGACCACGCGCTTCTCCGGTCTCGCCGCGGCGAGGCCGAGCCCGAGGCTGGCCGCGCAGCCCATGGAACCGACCATGTAGAGCTGACAGGGCTTGTCGCCGAGGGCGTAGAGCTCGCGCCCCGTGTAACCGGTGGTGGCGATCGCCACGTCGTCGTTGCGCAGCACCATCTGGATGGCGCCGAGCATCTGCCGCCGTGTCGCGTTCGCCTCGCCCTCCATGGGGGAACTCGCCCGCCGCCGCAACTCGCGCGGCGGGGGCGCCGGCACCCTGGAGTCGGCCACGCTGCCCTTGCGCATGATGAGCGCGTAGGGGCGCTGCTCGGCTGCCATGTATTCGCACGCGCGGTCGAGTGCCGGGCCGATTGCGCCGGTCTCGCGCGGGAACTCCGCCCACGGGATCCCCATGACCTCGAGCATCTGCGGAGTGATCTTCCCCATCAGCTCATGCTGCGGCTCGTCGGCTGCACCGCCCGGTTCGCCGCGCCAGGTGACGATCAGCAGCACCGGGATCCGAAAGGTCCAGGTGAGCGAGGTGAGCGGGTTGACCGCGTTGCCGAGCCCGGAGTTCTGGAACATCGCGATGGCCGGCAACCCGCCGAGGGCGGCGCCGGCGGCGATCGCCACCGCATCGCCCTCGTTCGCCGCGCCGATGTAGCGCAGCCGCTGCGGCGGCGGCTCGGTGAATCCGTCCCGCGCTACCCGCGGCGCACCGACGCCGCGGCTGGCGACGTAGTTGATGAAAGGCGTGAGGTACGAGCACGGCACGCCGGCGTAAAGGCCGAAGCCGCGCGCGCTCGCCGCCTCGATGAAATCCGCGGCCTCGATCATGTAAAGCGTCCGGCCAGCAGCACGTCGGCCAGGCTGTCGACGTCGAGCCAGTGGCCCGTGGTGTAGACGACGCGGATTTTCTCGCCACGGGCGACCAGCTGCGTCAGCAGGTGATGCAGCTTCGCGCGGCGATTGCCGGGCACGGCGGCCATCGCGGCCACCACCTCGCGCAGACGCGGCAACGCGCGCGCGCTCACCTTGAGAAAGCCCATCCACTCGCCGTGACACTCGCCCTCGGCGATGTCCTCCGCGCAGCGGCGCAGGTAGATCTCGTGGTAGAACGCCTGGCGCGAATGCGGCTCGCTGCAGGACACATAGTCCGCCGCCCGGCCGCGGTTCACCGACTCCTGCCAGTCCGTGTCGGCGACGATCACGAAGTCGTCCACCGGTTCGGCGAGGTGGTCGATGATGTAGCGGCGAAAGATCACGTCGCCGTAGGAGATGTAGAGGTCGTTGGTATCGTCCCTGTCGGCATCGAGCGCGCGGGCGAGCGAGATGAGCTCGCCGGTGTCGGCGTAGTCGGTGTTGTCGACGAAGGACAATCCCGGCAGGTCGATCGCCTGCGGCAGGTAACCGCGCACGACGCTGATGCGCTTGATGCCGGCGGCATTGTAGGCGGCGATGATGTGCGCGAGCAGCGGCTGGCCGCGGATTTCCACCATCGCCTTGGGGCGGTCCGCCGTCAGCTCACCGAGGGCGGAACCGCGCGAGGCGGCGAGCACGATCACGCGCGACTCCTTGCCCTGCCGCGGCAGGTAGCGCTCCTCGGCTTCCTGCAGCTCGGAGGCGCCCTGCAGCCGGAAGATTTCCTTCACCGGTGCCACGCGGTCCTCGATCGAGCGCAGGTTCTGCTCGCGGGCAAGCGTAGCCGCGCATTCCTGCATGGCGGGAATGGCCGCGCGCAGCAGGTGGTTCGCCCAGATGGCTATCGAAAAACCAGCCTCGCGGAACACCTCCGTCGGCGTCGCGTAATACTTGGTGGGCACGATCACCACCGGACTGCGGTCCGCCCACTCCCGCTTGAAGGCGAGCACCTCCTTCGGCGAGGCGAGCGCGCTGTGGATCAGGATCCCGTCGGAACCGGCCGCATGGTAGGCCTCGGCCCGGCGCAGCGCCTCACCGAGCCCCCAGCCGGCGATGAAGGCCTCCACGCGCGTGATGATCGAGAAATCGTCGTCGCGCTGCGCATCCTTGCCGGCCTTGATGCGGCTGCAGAATTCCTCGATATCGGCGAGCTGCTGCTTTTCGCCGTCGATGAAGCTGTTGGTCTTGGGGTAGAGCTTGTCCTCGATGCAGACCGCGGCGATGCCGCGCTGCTCGAGCTTGCGCACGAGGCGGCGCACATTGTTGAAATTGCCGTAGCCGGTGTCCCCGTCGAGCAGGATCGGGATGGTGGTGGCATCCACCATGAACTCGAGCATCTCGAGCACCTGCGTCCAGGAGGCCTCGTTGCTGTCGCGCACGCCGAACTGGGCCGACATGCACAGCCCGCCGGCCCACAGCGCCCTGAAGCCGGCCTCCTCGCCGATGCGCGCGCTCACGCCGTTGTGGGCCTCGAGCAGGAACTCGAGCTCGGGGCTCAGCAGCAGCTCGCGGAACCGCGTCGTGCGCCGCGTCCTGCCGGGGACGATTTCCACCAGGGGACCGGCCCTTGTCCTGCCGGGAACCGTCCCCGTCTTTCTGTCAGCACTCATACGCGGTAACGGTATTCCCTGCCGGGCTCACGCTCGATGTCGGGCGGATAGCTCGCGCGCTTGTCCGCGTAGTAACGGACGAGGTGATCGCCCTCCGAGGCCGCATTGTAAGTGTAGTAGAGCACGCGGCGGGCCTCGCTCGTGGTATTCGGTGCCGAACGGTGCGGGATGAACGAATCGAAGAACACGACGTCGCCGGGCTCCGCCTCGATGTGCCGCCAGTGCAGCCCGGCAAGTTGCGGGGCAGTCAGTGGTTCCCACTCGCTGCCGATCAGTTCGTGCGCGCCCCGGAAGCCGCCCGCCATCTCGAGACAGCCGTTGGCGACCGTGGCGCGATCGACCGCGACCAGCGCCGTGATGTGCAGGCGCGCGTAGCGCGCCCAGCCGGCCTGGACGTCCTGGTGGGCCTCGAAGCCGCCGCCACCCGGCAGCTTGAAATTGATCTTGTCCTTGAAGAGCACGGCCGGCTCGCCGAGGAGCTGGCCACAAGCGCCGGCGAGCTGCCTGCCGGTGGCCAGCGCGCGAAAGCCCTCGTGGTAAGGCAGCACGTTTTCCATGCGGTTGAGGATGCGTGCGCCGCGCTCGCTGTGCTCGAAGTACATCATGTGGCGGCCGGCCGTCTCGGGCCAGCGCTGCACCTCGTCCGTCCAGCAACGGATGCGCTCGATGTCGTCCGGCGCAAACAAGCCCCGCACGACGAGGTAGCCGTCACGGCGGAAGGCGGCGACCTGGGTGGCGGTGAGCGGTCCGGATGTCACGCCGTCATCACCCGAACAATGCACCTGAGATAATGTCATTGAATTATTGATCTAACTTATCTTTTACGGCTGAACTGAACCAGCGATACAGGATGGCGGCATCGAGCGGCGAGAGGTCGAAACGCTGCGCGGCCTCCTCGATCAGGGCAGGCGTAAACCGCGGCTGCCCGGCAAGCCACGCCACTGCCCGCCGCAGCGCTTCCCCTTCTGGTAGCAGCCCACCCGTGCTCACGACGCGGAATTGTCCGCTGCCGACCCCTGCACTGCAACGGGCGCTGGCGATGCCGTTGGTGCGCGATTGGCGCGCTGCTGGGTGGTCAGCGCAACCGATGGACCGCCCTTGCGGCGGGACGTCCGCGCCGTCGCTCCCCGATACTCGCTTTGGGCGCGGACGCCCGCCTCCGGGCGG
>JAKLLP010000180.1 GCA_023150055.1 Gammaproteobacteria bacterium
TGGGCGGGCTTGCCGTCGGTCCGGATGGCACGCTCTGGGCCTCGGCTCCCCTCGACCCGGTGATGATGGAGATCGGCCGCGACGGCCGGCAGAAGCCGCTGCGTAGGTTCTCCGACAGGAGCTTCAGCAGCGTGACTTTCGCGCGGGACGGCAGCCTTTATTTCGGCGAGCACCTGCAGGGGACGGTCACCTCGTTTCCGGCGTTCACCACGAAGTTTCATTACCTGCCCGGTCGCGACGTCATCGGTGATGGCGTCATCGAGCGGTTCAGCGCCGACGGCAAGCTGCTGCAATCCTGGCAGGTCGCGACCCACGGCGGCGTGATGGGCTTCCACGCCGTCACCAGCACGGTGCTCGCCGACGACGACCGGCGCATGGTCTACATTTCGGAGACCGGCAACGTCATCAAGCAGTTCGACCTCGCGAACGGCCGCCAGCTGCCCGATCTCGCGGTCTTCGAGAACGACCCGAAGGTGCCGATGACGATCGTGATGGTGGCCGGCACCGACGGCAACCTGATGGTGAGCACGGGCGCGGCGTTTTTCATCGCCGACGTGCGCAGCGGCGCGATCCTGCGTCACTACCCGCTGGAGGGGATGGGCTGGGCCGCGCTCGCGCCGACGGTGGACGGCAAGGGGGCCATCGTCGGCAATTTCTTCAGCGGTGACGTCATCGTGGTCGATCTCGCCGACGGCCGCGTCATCCGCCGGGCGAACATCGGCCAGAAGCGCTCGCTCTCCGGCATCGCGCAGTTCCCATGACGGGATGACGGCGCCGCGCTGCCTACCAGGCGATCCAGCCGGTGGTCGCGGAGAGCAGCACGAAGGCGCCGAACACGATCCGGTACCAGGCGAACGCCGCGAAGCTGTGCGAGCTGACGTAGCGGATGAAGCCGCGCACCGCGACCAGCGCGGTGATGAACGAGACGGCGGCGCTGAGGAGCAGCGGGCCGAGCGTGTCGACGGTGAGCAAGTCGCGCGCCTCGATCAGCTTGTAGGCGGTCGCCGCCAGCAGGGTCGGGATGGCGAGGAAGAAGGAATACTCCGTCGCCAGCCGGCGCGACATGCCCATCAGCACGCCGCCGATGATGGTCGCCCCCGAGCGCGACATGCCGGGGAACAGCGCCAGCGATTGCCACAGCCCCAGCCGGAATGCCGTGGCCGGCGGCACGTCGTCGGCGAGCTTGAGACTGGCCGAGCTCTCCCGCCGGTCGACCAGCAGGATCAGTACGCCGCCCACGATGAGCGCGGTGGCCACCGGTACCGGGTGAAAGAGGTACTCCTCGATCGCGTCCTTGAAGGCGAGACCGAGCACGGCGAGCGGCAGGAAGCCGAGCACCAGGTTGATGAGGAAGCGGCGCGAGGAGGGCTCATGCGTGAAGGTGAGCGCCGTGCGGAGCAGCATCGCGCGATATTCCCAGCACACGGCGAGGATCGCCGCCCCCTGGATCACGATCTCCACGGCCACCGCCTGCGGTCCCTTGTAGCCGAGCAGGGCGCCGGCGAGGATCAGGTGGCCGGTGCTGGAGACCGGCAGAAACTCCGTGAGACCCTCGACGATGCCGAGGACCAGGGCGGTGAACCAATCGAGCATCGGGGGTGCCGGGTGCTGCCTGCTGAAGCCGGCCGTTATGGTTGCAGCTGCAGCGCGAAAGGGCAACGACCAGGTCGGCAGTTCCGCGAGTGACCGCGTCCGGACGGCACGAGCGGGCCGTGGCGCGCTAACATCACGACATGGAGCGCACGTTGCCACCGCTCGCCCTGTACGTGCATCTGCCCTGGTGCGTGCGCAAGTGTCCGTACTGCGATTTCAATTCCCACGAACGGACGGGTGAGCTGCCCGAAGCGGACTATGTCGGCGCGTTGCTCGCCGATCTCGATGCCGCGGCGCCGCTCGCGCAGGGGCGCAATCTCGCCAGCGTTTTCATCGGCGGCGGTACGCCGAGCCTGTTCTCGCCGCAGTCGATCGGGCACCTGGTGGAAGGCATCGCCGCGCGTGTCGCGCTCGCCCCCGGTGCCGAGATCACGCTCGAGGCCAATCCCGGGGCCGCCGAGGCGCACCACTTTCGCGGCTATCGCGAGGCGGGCGTCAACCGCCTCTCGATCGGCGTGCAGAGCTTCCAGCCGGCGCGGCTGCGCGCGCTCGGGCGCATCCACGACGACGTCGAGGCGCGTCACGCCATCGAGCATGCGCTGCTCTGCTTCGAGCGCGTCAACCTCGACCTCATGTACGTGTTGCCCGGGCAGACGCCGGAGGAGGCCGAGGCGGACTGCGAGATCGCGGTGGCGAGCGGGGCGACGCACCTGTCGTTCTACCAGCTGACCATCGAGCCGAACACCGTGTTCCACCGCCATCGCCCCGAGCTGCCGGACGAGGACACGGCAGCGGCCATCGAGGAGACCGTCCATGAGCGGCTCGCGCTGGCGGGATTTTCCCGCTACGAGGTCTCGGCCTGGTCGCGGCCCGGCGAGGAGTGCCGGCACAACCTCAACTACTGGCGTTTCGGCGACTACC
Source organism: Gammaproteobacteria bacterium (assembly GCA_023150055.1). Classification (GTDB taxonomy): domain Bacteria; phylum Pseudomonadota; class Gammaproteobacteria; order Steroidobacterales; genus QUBU01. Next base: position 2,515 of record JAKLLP010000180.1, read on the forward strand.
TCGGCATCGGCGCGGGCGCGCACGCGAAGATCACCCTGCCGGAGGGCGCGCGGCGCGAGGCGCGCAGCCGCGTCCCGGCCGACTACCTGCGACGCGTCGCCGCCGGCGATGCGGTCGTGGAGCGACGCCAGATCGCCGCGGCCGACCTGCCCTTCGAGTTCATGATGAACGCGCTGCGGCTGACCGCGGGGTTCCCCGAGAAGCTCTACGCCGAGCGCACCGGGCTTCCCCTCGGCAGCGCGGAGCCGGCGCTGTCGACGGCGATCGAGCGCGGGCTGCTCGCGCGCGAGCGGGGCGAGATCCGGCCGACGGCGCTTGGGTATCGCTATCTCAGCGATTTGACGGGATTGTTCTTACAGGGGTAGCACTCTGTGGGAGAGGTAGCACCTGTGGGAGGCACTTCAGTGCCGACTGTACAGAGGCACGCCGCGGCTGAATCCAGTCGGGGCTAAAGCCCCTCCCGGTGCGCAGGTGACATCCATCAGGACACTACCCTGCAATCGCGCACCGACCTTTAGCGGGACACGACACGAGCACTGCAACGCCGTTACGCTTCGACCGCGCTGCCGAACCCTTGTCGGGGCTAAAGCCCCTCCCACAGGACTGCGTTCACCGCCACCGCCCCTGCCACAGCGCCACCGCCGTTGTGTCTACAGGTCTTCCGCCTCGAAGGTCTCGCAGCTCCCCGGGTCGCCGCTCTCCAGCCCGCGCCGGAACCAGCGCACCCGCTGGGCGGAGCTGCCGTGGGTGAATGAGTCGGGCCGGACGTAACCACCGCTTTGCTGCTGGAGCCGGTCGTCGCCGATGGCGCTCGCCGCTGCGAGTCCTTCCTCGATGTCGCCCTGCTCGAGGATGCTGCGCGCCCGATCGGCGCGCTGCGCCCAGACACCGGCGTAGCAGTCGGCCTGCAACTCGAGCCGTACCGAGAGCGCGTTGGCTTCGGTCTCGCCGAGCCGTTGTCGCTGTCGCTGGACTCTCTCGGAGGTGCCGAGCAGGTTCTGCACGTGATGGCCTACCTCGTGGGCGATCACGTACGCCTGGGCGAAGTCCCCGGGCGCCCGGAAACGCTCCTGCAGCTCGCGGTAGAAGTCGAGGTCGATGTAGACCTTGCGATCGCCGGGGCAATAAAACGGCCCCATCGCCGACTGGCCCATGCCGCAGGCCGAGGCGACCATGCCGGAGAACAACACCAGGCGCGGCGGCTCGTAATCGAGCCCGGCTTCGGCGAAGACCGTGGCCCAGGTGTCCTCGGTGTCGGCCAGCACCACCGAGACGAAGTCGGCGAGCGGGTCCTCGCCAGGCGTGGGTGCCGGGGCGGGCTCCACCGCGCCCGGCACGCTGTCCATGGGCACGTTCTGCAACAGCAGCGTCGGGTCGATGCCGAGAAAGTACGAGACCAGCAGCACGACGAGGATCGCCCCGATGCCGCCCCCCGCAAGACCGCCCCGTCGCACCGGCATGCCGCGCCGGTCCTCGACGTTGTCGCTGCGTCTGCCGCGTTCCCAGCGCATGCTCGCGAACTCCCTGCCGGGTGCAGCCCGGTCTGCTTATGCAGGGCTATCGTTTCGCGCCGGCGGCTTGCTGTCAATGCAAGGCCCTGTCGTATCATGCGCCGATGCAGGAGTACGAGAAGCTCGGCCTGTTCTACCTCGGCAGGCGCCATGACAGCGGCGCCGACGCCCTCACGGCAGACCTTGTCCTCTACGACTCGAAAGATCTCACCACGCATGCCGTCATCATCGGCATGACGGGCAGCGGCAAGACCGGGCTCGGCATCGGCCTCATCGAGGAGGCCGCCATCGACCGCATCCCGGTGATCGCCATCGACCCGAAAGGCGATCTCGGCAACCTGCTGCTCACCTTCCCGGCACTGGCGGCGGCAGATTTCGAGCCCTGGATCGATCCGCGCGCGGCCGCCGAGGCCGGCCAGACGAGTGCCGCCTTCGCCGCGGAGCAGGCAAAGCGCTGGCAGCAGGGGCTTGCCGAGTGGGGGCAGGCGCCCGAGCGGATCGCGCGCCTGCGGGAGGCGGCGGAGTTTGCCATCTACACGCCGGGCAGCAGCGCCGGCCGGCCGCTCTCGGTGCTGAAAGAGTTCGCGGCGCCGCCCGAGGCGCTGCGCGCCGACGCCGAGCTCTACCGCGAGCGCCTGCAGAGCACGGTCACGGGGCTCCTCACGCTGCTCGGCATCGAGGCGAATCCGCTCGCGAGCCGCGAGCATATCCTGCTCTGCAACCTCCTCGACGAGGCCTGGCAGAAAGGCCAGGCGCTCGACCTGCCCGCATTGATCGCGCGGGTCCAGAAGCCCCCGTTCAGCCGGGTCGGCGTGCTCGATCTCGAGAGCTTCTACCCGGCCGCGGACCGCCAGGCGCTCTCGCTGCGGCTGAACAACCTGCTGGCCGCCCCGGGCTTCGAGAGCTGGACGCAGGGTGAGGCGCTCGCGGCCGACCGCCTGCTCTACACGGACTCGGGCAGGCCGCGGGTGTCGGTGGTCTCGATTGCGCATCTGGACGACCCGCAGCGCATGTTCGTCATCACGCTGCTGCTCGCCGAGATCATCGCCTGGATGCGGCGCCAGCCGGGCACGCCCTCGCTGCGGGCCGTGCTCTATATCGACGAG
>JAKLLP010000181.1:0-4865 GCA_023150055.1 Gammaproteobacteria bacterium
GGTCACGGTCAACCGCTTGACGAAAACCTTGCCGAGATTGATCTCCGCCTTCGCGCCACCGAGCGCCGCGATCAGCACGAGGCGGCCATCCTCACGCAGGAGGTCGATGTTGTCGCCGAGATAGGGTCCGCCGACGATGTCGAGGATGACGTCCACGCCGCGGCCGCCGGTCATGTCCCGGACGACCTCCGCAAATTTCTCGACGCGGTAGTTGATGGCGCGTTCCGCGCCGAGGCGCTCGCAAAGGGCGCGCTTGGCGTCGCTGCCCGCCGTGGCGAACACGCGGGCGCCGAAGGCGCGGGCGAGCTGGATCGCCGTGGTGCCGATGCCGCTCGCTCCGCCATGGACGAGCACGCTTTCGCCTGCCGCAAGCCGGCCGCGCTCGAACAGGTTGGTCCACACGGTGAAGAAGGTCTCGGGCAGCACGGCCGCCTCGACGAGCGAGAGGCCGGCCGGCACCGGCAGGCATTGCACCGCCGGGGCGGTGCAGTACCCGGCGTAGCCGCCGCCGGCGAGAAGCGCGCACACCCGCTCGCCTTCGCGCCAGCCGGTGACGCCTGCGCCGCAGCTCGCAACCACGCCCGCCACCTCCAGGCCCGGCAACGGCGAGGCGCCGGGCGGCGGGGGATAGAGACCGCGCCGCTGCAGGCAGTCGGGACGGTTCACGCCGGCAGCGCCGACCCGGATCAGCACTTCACCTGCCGCGGGGACCGGGCGCGGGCACTCGACCGGCGTCAGGACCTCCGGTCCGCCGGGCTCGCGGATGGCAACGGCCTGCATGCGCTCGGGCAAGTTCAACAGGATCGATACTCGTCGGAAAGCGGGCTGGTGCGAGTATAAAGGTTCCAGGATGTATGCCGCGGCGCGTAGGCCGCGCCGAAAAGCATTAGTCATTGGAGCAGTCTTGCGCCTGTGCTACGTTCGCTGCGAGTGGACGGTGCGAGTCAGCCGATGACCGGTACAGAGGAAAAGGTGCTGCAGCTTCAGCGTGGGATCCGTGAGGCGGGGCCGGGCGTGATGGACCGGCTCGATCGGCCGCTCCGTGACCTGCGCATCTCCGTCATGGATCGCTGCAACTTCCGCTGCCCCTACTGCATGCCGGAAGACAAGTACCACGAGCATTTCCAGTTTCTGAAGAGCAGCGAGCGGCTGTCCTTCGAGGAGATCCTGCGCGTGGCGCAGATCTTCGCCGGCCTGGGCGTGAAAAAGCTGCGTATCACGGGCGGCGAGCCGCTGCTGCGGCCCAACCTTGCCGATCTCATCGGCGATCTCTCCCGGATCGAGGGTATCGACGACGTGGCGCTGACCACCAACGGCATCCTGCTCGCCCAGCATGCTGCAGCCCTCAAGGCGGCGGGCCTGTCTCGCGTCACGGTCAGCGTCGATTCGCTCGACGATGACGTGTTCGTCGCCATGAACGGCGGCCGCGGCAGCCTGGGGCGGGTCCTCGACGGCATCGACGAGGCGATCAGCGCCGGACTGACGCCACTGAAGATCAACACCGTGGTGATCCGCGGGGTCAACGATGCGGGCGTCATCGATCTCGTGGAGCGCTTTCGCGGCACCGGGGTCATCGTGCGCTTCATCGAGTACATGGACGTCGGCACGATCAACCACTGGCGCCGCGCCGACACGGTGCCTTCGCGCGAGCTGCTGGAGCGCATCGCCAGCCGCTGGCCACTCGTGCCGCGCGGCCGGAACTATCACGGAGAGGTTGCGAGCCGCTACGCCTTCGAGGATGGCCAGGGCGAGGTCGGGTTCGTCTCCTCGGTGACCGAGCCCTTCTGCGGTTCCTGCACGCGGGTGCGGCTGTCCTCCGACGGCCAGGTGTTCACCTGCCTGTTCGCCGCGAACGGCACCGACCTGAAGGGGCCGCTGCGCGCCGGGGCGAGCGATGAGGAGCTGCGCGCAATCGTTGAGGGCACGTGGCGCCGTCGCGAGGACCGTTACAGCGAGCTGCGCGCCTCAATTGCGCCCGGCACCGAAAAGGTCGAGATGTTCTACATCGGCGGTTGAAGCCGATTCTGCCTCAGCCTGGATCACGCACCGTACATCCGTTGACGGCCTGCAACCGACGGACCGCCCGGAGGCGGGAGTCTCCGCCCAAAGCGAGTATCGGGGAGCGACGGCGGAGACCTCCCGCCGCAAGGGCGGTCATTGCCGGCCGGATGTCCGCGAAACGCCGCACCCGCCGTACCCGCAACGGCGCGATGAGGCATATATTGGAACCCTCATGGCGCCATCCGACTTTCATCCCGCCGTCAGCGACTGGTTCCGCGCGCGTTTCGAGGTAGCGACTGCTGTGCAGCAGCGCGCCTGGCCGGCGATCCGGCGCGGGCGGCACACGTTGCTCGCCGCTCCGACCGGCTCCGGCAAGACACTCGCGGCGTTCCTGGCGGCCATCGACGAACTGGTGCGCGAGGCCGAGGCCGGCGCGCTCGCCGACGAAGTCCGGATCCTCTACGTCTCGCCGCTCAAGGCGCTGTCCAACGACATCCGCCGCAACCTCGAGGAGCCGCTCGCCGGCATTCAGCAGCGTATCGTGCGCCCGCTCGACATCCGCGCGGCGGTGCGCACCGGCGATACGCCGCAGGGCGAGCGCTCCCGCATGCGCCGCCAGCCACCGCACATTCTCGTGACCACGCCGGAGTCGCTGTACATCCTGCTCACCGCGGAGTCCGGCAGGCAGATGCTCGGCAGCGTGCGCACCGTGATCGTGGACGAGTTGCATGCGCTCGCCGACAACAAGCGCGGTGCGCACCTGATGCTCTCGCTCGAACGGCTGGAGACGCTTTGCCAGGCGCCACCGCTGCGCATCGGCATATCGGCGACGCAGAAGCCGATCACGCGGATGGCCGCGTTCCTGCTCGGCGACCGGCAGGCCGACTGCGAAATAGTCGATACCGGCCATGTGCGCGAGCGCGATCTCGCGATCGAGCTGCCGTCCTCGGACCTGTCACCGGTCATGGCGACGGAGGTGTGGGGCGAGATCTACGACCGGCTGGCCGATCTGGTGCGTGCGCACCGCTCCACGCTCGTTTTCGTCAATACGCGGAGGCTCGCCGAGCGTGTGGCGCGCCACCTTGCCGAGCGGCTCGACGCGGACAGCGTCACCGCGCACCACGGCAGCCTCGCCCGCGAGCACCGGCTCGCCGCGGAGGAGAAGCTCAAGGCGGGCCGGCTGCGGGCGCTGGTCGCTACCGCGTCGCTCGAACTCGGGATCGATATCGGCGACGTGGATCTGTGCTGCCAGCTCGGCAGCCCGCACGCGATCGCGACTTTCCTGCAGCGCGTCGGACGCTCGGGCCACGCCCTGCGGGCGTTGCCGAAGGGCCGGCTGTTCCCGCTGTCACGCGATGACCTGGTGGAATGCACGGCGCTGCTCGACGCGGTCCGGCGCGCCGAACTCGATGCCATCCGGCTGCAGGGGGCAGCGCTCGACGTACTGGCGCAGCAGATCGTGGCCGAAGTGGCCTGTCGCGAATGGGACGTGGACGAGCTTTTCGCGCGGCTGCGCCGCGCCGGAGCGCGATGCCACCGGCCGCCGCGGCGCCGCGCGCGCCGGCGGCCGCCTATGCCGGCGCGCGGGAGCGGGATAGGGTTCTCGCCTCGAATGCGTGCGACCGGACGGAGCCGATGAAGACGCAGGCTTCACGACGCGGCGCGGCCGGCACTCGCTCCATGTTCATTACGATGCGGTGAACCGCCGGCTGCGGGGCCGGCTGGGCGCGCGCCTGACCGCGATCACCAACGGCGGCGCCATTCCAGACCAGTTCGATTACGACGTGATGTTGCTGCCCGAGGAACTGCCGATCGGCACGGTCAACGAGGACTTTGCCTTCGAGAGCCTGCCAGGCGACATCTTCCAGCTCGGCAACAGCTCCTATCGCATCCTCAGGGTGGAAACCGGCCGGGTGCTGGTGGAGGATGCGCAGGGTCAGCCACCGAACATCCCGTTCTGGTTCGGCGAGGCGCCGGGGCGCAGCGAGGAGTTGTCGGTGGCGGTCTCGAGGTTGCGGCGGGAGCTCTCGGCACGGCTCGAGCACGGCGTCGACGAAGCGCAGCGCTGGCTGGTCGCGGAGCGGGGGCTGTCGGCGGCCGCGGCCGGGCAGCTCGTCGCCTATCTCGGTGCGGCCCGCGCAGCCCTCGGTGAATTGCCGACGCAGGAGACGATCGTGCTCGAGCGTTTCTTCGACGAAGTCGGCGACAGTCATCTCGTCATTCACTCGGTCTTCGGTTCGCGAATCAATCGCGCCTGGGGGCTCGCGTTGCGCAAGCGCTTCTGCCGCCGTTTCAACTACGAGCTGCAGGCGGCCGCGCTCGACGACAGCATCGTCATCTCCCTCGGTCCGGTCCACAGCTTCCCGTTGGCAGAGGTCGCCGGCTACCTGCAGGCCGACACCGTGCGCAACGTGCTGGTGCAGGCACTGCTTGCCGCCCCGATGTTCCCGGCGCGCTGGCGCTGGGTGGCGACGACGGCGCTGGCGCTGCGCCGCTTCCGCAATGGGCGCAAGGTGCCGCCGCAGTTCCAGAGAAGCGATGCCGAGGACCTGCTGGCGGTGGTGTTTCCCGACCAGATCGCCTGTGCCGAGAACATCGTCGGTGACCGCCAGGTGCCGGATCACCCGCTGGTCGGGCAGACGCTCACCGACTGTCTCGACGAGCTGATGGATATCGCCGGGCTCGAGAGCCTCCTGCGGCGCATCGAAACCGGCGCGGTTCGCATCGAGGCGCGCGACGTGACGACCCCGTCCCCGCTCGCCCAGGAGATCCTCAGCGCACGGCCGTTCGCCTTTCTCGACGACGCACCGGCGGAAGAGCGCCGGACGCGGGCCGTGCGCACGCGTCACCTGCTCGACGTGCAG
>JAKLLP010000181.1:4875-5120 GCA_023150055.1 Gammaproteobacteria bacterium
GCTCTCTCGGGTGCGTGCGCAAGCATGGCCGGATCCGCGCAATGCCGACGAGTTGCTTGATGCGCTGGTGCTCGCGGGGTTCATCGCCGAGGACGAGGCGCGGCGCCCGGTTGCAGCGGGCGAGGCGGGAAACTGGCCTGCCTGGTTCGAGGCGCTGATCGAGGACAACCGGGCAACCGTGCTGACCACGGCGCGGGGCGCGCGCCTCTGGGTGGCGGCCGAGCGGCTCGCGCAGCTGCTCGCCA
>JAKLLP010000182.1 GCA_023150055.1 Gammaproteobacteria bacterium
CGGCCCCGGCGCCAATGCCGAATTTCTGCGCGACCTGATCGGTGAGGCGAGCCAGGTGAACGCCGTGTGGGAGCCGCGCGGCATCACGACCCGCAAGGGCTACCAGACCGGCGGCAACATCTTCGACCATGGCTTTCCCGCGCTCGCCCGGCTGCACCGCGAGATGTGCGAGGAAATGCAGCGCTACCGCGCCGGGCTCACCGCCAGCATGACGATGGTGACGCGCTGGCCGACCACCATGCGCCTGCAGGGCTGGTTCGTGCGCCTGCTGACCGGCGGCCACCAGTATTTCCACAATCATCCCTACGGGTGGCTCACCGGGTGCCTGTACCTGCAGATGCCCACGGCTGCGGCGGCGGACGAGGGCGCGATCGAGTTCGGGCTGGAAAGCGGCAGCTACCCGCCGCTCTCCGACAAGCCGCCACCGACCGTCATTCATCATCCGCGGGCCGGCCAGGTGGCGTTCTTTCCCTCCTCGCTCTACCACCGCACGATCCCGTTCAGCTCCGACGAGGAGCGGTTGTGCATAGCCTTCGACCTGCTGCCGGGGTGACCTTGCCCGAGGCAACGCGCGGCGCCGCCGGCGGCTGAGGCCATGGAGGTCATCCGCATCGCCGGGCTGATGCGTTCCGGCACCAACCTGCTGGCCTGGGTGCTGCGCCATAACTTCGCCGAGGTGGCCACCGCCTCCACGCTGCTCGGCTGGAAACATGGACCGATCTACCGCAGTCTCGCCGAACTCGACCTCGAGCACTTCGTCGATCCGCGCTATCGCGGCGAACTGCGCGCGTTCGTGCGCGACCGGCCCGCCGAGTGGGCCCGGCTGCGCGAGAGCGCGCTCTACCGCGCAGCGGTGCGGGCACAGCGCGAGCAGAGCTTCGGCGTGGCGCTCGCGGTGCGTGACCCGCGGCGCTGGTTCGCGAGCTGCCTGCGCGTGAGCAGGGACAACCCCGGGTTCCTCGTTCACGGCATGACTCCGGAGGCGGCCGCGGAGTTCTGGCAGGCAAGCCACGAGTCCTGGCTGCAGGGGATGGGTGAGCGCAGCGTGATCGTCGATACCGACAGGCTGCGGCAGGAGCCGGAGTCCTCGCTCGGGCGCATGGCGAGCGCCCTGCGCATCGACCGGCTGGCCGGCGTCAGGCTCCCCGCGGGCTATCTCCATCCGCGCGCGATGGACGAGCTCTACGAGCTTCTCGGGGCGCCGGAGCCGGCCCTGATGGCGCGCGAGATCACCACGCCGGCTGCAGGCGACCACGAGCAGCAGGCGCAGTTCATGGCCTTGCTGGACCGCGGGATGATCGAGCGGCTCGGGCTCGGGAGGTACGCCTGATGACGCTCGACCGGACCAACATCGGCATGGTGTACGTGGCCACGCGGCGGCCGCAGTACGTGGCCGAGGCGTTTCTCTCGGCCTGCAGCGCGCGCGATTTCGCGCCCGACCTGCAGATCACGCTCTGTACCGACCTGCACGAGCTGCCCTTCGCCCGCAGCCCCGCGTTCACGCAGGTGGTGCCGCTCGCCACGCGGCGGCGCTTTCGCAGCCTCTGGGCCGAGGGCCAGCTCGATCGCATAAATGCGCTGCAGAACTCGCCCTACGACTACACGCTGCACCTCGATACCGACACGCGGATCCTCACGCCGGAATTCCTGTCGCTGTTCGACAAGCTCGACCGCATCGACATCGGCATGGCCGTCTGCCAGCGCGACGTCAGCCGCTGCGCGCAGCTCACGGGCCGGCTGATGTTCAACGTCGGCTTCATACTGTTTCGCCGCTCGCCCGGCACGCTGGCCTTGTTGCAGGGCTGGCAGGAGCTGACCCGGAAGAACTTCGAACTCGGCAACCTCGAGGACCCGCCGCGCACCGCGGTCACGGTGCACATCGACGACCGGGAGCTGCGCCGCGAGCTGCTGTTCATGGACCAGACGAGCTTCGTGGAGCTGCTGAGTCCGGAGGTCAATCGCTACGGGCTCGAGCGCGAGGTGATCGACGAGTGCTGGAACTTCCGTGGCGCGGGCAGAGGGCGGGTGTTCGAAGGGCCGGTGAAGATCAGTCACGAGCCGGCGCTGCGCGCGCGTCTCGGCGAGGACATCATCCAGCGGGCTGCCGAGTACCAGCGCGGTGGCCGCCCGGCGCTGGCGCGCGCGATCCTGCAGTGCCTGCACGATGAGCTGGTGCCCGCGGAGAACGCGGCGGGGCGGGCGCACGTCCGCGCCCTGATCGACGCCTGTCCCGAGGGCTGAAGGAGTCTCATCCGGACGGTGTCGGCACTGAAGTGCCTCCCACAGGGTGCTATTCAGCGACGGCGGCGAACGCAGCGCTGTGCATGGGTTGCGGTTCTCGTGCCGCGAATTGCTAAAGGTCGGTGCGCGGTTGCAGGGTAATGTCCTGATGGATGTCACCTGCGCACCGGGAGGGGCTTCAGCCCCGACAAGGGTCCTGTGGGAGGGGCTTCAGCCCCGACCGGGGTTCAGCCGCGGCTTGCTCCTGTGCAGTCGGCACTGAAGTGCCTCCCACAGGGTGCTATTCAGCGACGGCGGCGAACGCAGCCGTGTAGGAGGGACTTCAGTCCCGACTGCCTGCCACGGGGTGCTACCCGGCGAGCGGCGAGAAATCGAATGCCGCCATGGCCGCCTCGGCGGGCGAGAGCGTTGCGCCCTGCGCGCGGCACCAGCTGCACCACATGCCGCGCAGCGCGTACTCGAAGGCGCGCGCGAAGCGCGGGCCGTCGCAGAGCGGGCTGGCGAGCAGCCGGCCGCGCAACGTGTGGTGCAGCTCGGCCAGCCGCTGCGGCTGCCCGGCCAGCTCGATCGCGAGGGCGACGTACTCGTCGGCCGACTGCGCGACGTACTCCTGCAGCCCGACCGCGGAGAGCAGGCTCACGCCCACGCGGCTGGCGTGGTTGTAACCCTCCAGGGTGATGACGGGGACGCTCATCAGCAGCGAGTCGAGCGTCGTGGTCGTGCCGTGATAGGGATAGGTATCGAGCGCGACATCGACGCGGCGATAGGTCGACAGGTGATCGGCCGGGTCGCCGATGAAACCGACCAGCTCGATGCGCTCGGCCGGGACGCCGCGGCTTTCGAATTCGCCGAGCTGCAGCTTGCGGGTCACCGGGTCGGTGCCGGCGATCGACTTCATGAGCATCCGCGACCCGGGGACCGCACGCAGGATGCGGCACCACATGTCGTAGGTTTCCCGCGAGAACTTCATTTCGCGATTGAACGAGCCGAAGGTGACGGAGCCGGTCGCGAGCGCCGGTACGGCGCCGATCTCCGGGAGCTTTTCCGGCGGGCGGAAGCAGAGAAAACTGCCGGGCAGCCGGCAGAGTGTTTCCGTGTACAGGTCCTCGACGCCGGCAGGATCGGCGAGCCAGTCGGTGATGCGGTAATCGATCGCCTCGATGCCGGTGGTGTCCGGATAGCCGCAGTAGGTGACCTGCACCGGGGCCGGCTTGTAGCCGAACAGCCGCGTGCGCACCGTGCCCGCGTGGCCGGCGAGATCGACGAGAATATCGATGCCGTCCGCCTTCACGAGTTCCACGACCTCGGCGTCGTGCATGTCGATGATGTTGCGGTAGTGATCCGCCTTCGCCCTGATGCGCCGGGTGACGTCGTCCGGGGACTTCACGTCCGCGTAGCAGAAAATTTCCACGGCGTCCCGGCCGCGGTGGTCGAGCAGCGTTTCGAAGAAAAACGCGACGGAATGGCGGCGGAAATCGGGCGAGACGTAACCCACACGGAGGCGCCGGCCGGGTTCGGGACGGTTGGCGAACGCGGTGCAGGCGATGGCCGGCGGAGCATGCAGGCGGCCCCAGCGCCGGTGCTCCTCGGCCATTTCCTCCGGGCCGGTATCGGTCGAGTAGTGCAGCGTGAGCAGCAGGTTGGAGTGGCTGATCGACTGGTTGGGGGCAATCTCCATGACCTTCCTGTAAGACGTGCGCGCCTCGATCACCTGGCCGAGGCTTGCCTGTGCGAGCGCCAGCGTGTTCCACAGGGCCGGTTCGTCCGGCTTGAGCTTGAGTCCCTGCAGGGCGATGTCTTTCGCCTTGCTGAACTGCGCGAAGTCCGAGTAGAGCTGGGCGAGGTCGTTGTAGGTGGCGTCGCGATTCGGCGCGAGCTGCAGCAGGCGGAGATAGGCGCGCTCGGCCAGCGCGCCGGCATGGGCGCGGTGATAGAGCGAGGCCATCATCTTGAGGACCTCTATGTCGTTGGCAAAGCGGCTCTCGACCTCCGAGAAGACCGCGACGGCCTCGTCCGTGCGGCCGAGGTCGAAGAGCGCATCGGCGAGCGCCTTGCGCAGCGGGTGCAGCTCGGGCCGGGCGGCCAGGGCCTTTCTCATGAAGGGCACGGCCCCGGCGGCATCGCCGAGGTTCAGCAGCACCTGGCCCATGTTGGCATTCACCAGGGGGTCATCGGGCACCAGCGCATGTGCGGCCCGGGCCGATTCGAGCGCCTCGTCCGGGCGGCCGAGCGAGAGCAACAGGTTGGCGAGGTTGTTGTGTACCTGGAAGGCGTCCGGGCACAGCGCCACGACCTTGCGGTACTCCGTCACGGCCCGGTCGGGCAGCCCCGCCTGCTCGGCCCATGCCGCATCCTGCAGGGCGCGGTTGGCTGCCTCGATGGTCTCCGCGGTGGCGGCCCCGGCCGCGTTGCTTTCTGGTTTAGGATTCATCCCGGTCGCCACTCAGCGCGCCGCCTTAAGTATAGGAGCGCGAGAGCGTGGGATGATACACAGCCGGCCCGGGAAAGCGCGTGACAGGCAGCGGGATATGTGAAACGGGAGACCGATGGGACAGATCACAGGCCGGTGCGCCGTCCCGCGCGGCGCGGGGCGAATCGCCGGATCCGGTCGCTTGGAGGCCGGTGGAGCAGGCCGACAGTGAAGAAGCTCGACATCCGCTACTGGGGACCGTTCTGGCGCAACCCGACCATCACGTCGTTCGGGAAGCTGTTTCCCGATAACTACGACGGAGCCATGCTCGAGTTCTGGCGCCGTCAGGTCACGGCCGACGTGGCCGACATCGTCGACCTCGCCTGCGGCAACGGCGCGCTCACCTGGATC
>JAKLLP010000183.1 GCA_023150055.1 Gammaproteobacteria bacterium
CGAGCCATACCGGTCCCATGATGCGGAACACGCCAAGCGCGGCACCGAGACTCACCCCGGCGGGCAGGATCAGGACGAGAGCGGCGTTCCCGATCGCGCCAAGCCAGCGCGCGGCACGGGCTGCGGCGAGTCGCGCCGGCACCGGGGTCGCTTCGGCCGCGGCGAGGCGCGCGAGATAGAGGCGGCCGGGTTCGACGCCGAGCAGGAACACCACGATGAGGATGTGTGCGAGGAGCGCCGCCGTGTACGTGGTCATGGTGGCTATTGTGACGCCGTTGGTGCGCGGTAAGCCTGCACGGCGGCGGCAATGGTGCGCGGACCGCTGTGCACGCTCGCTGCGGCGCCGAGTTCGCTGACGAACACGCCGGCATGGTCCGCAAGCCTCTCCCGCAAGGCGGAGCCGAGTCTCGCGGCGGCCTCCGCCATGTCGAAGTGGGCCACGGCGAAGCGATAGCGCTCGCCGGGCGCAAGCTGCCGCGTCAATTGCCGCAGCAGCATGGCCACCGGATCGGCCCCACGCCGCATCACGCCACTGATGCGCACGGCCCCGTTGCCCATGCCGAGCACGGGGCGGATCGGCAGGATCCGCGTGAGCGCGCCCAGCGCTGCCGGCAGTCGTCCGCCACGCACCGCCCAGGAAAGATCGTCGACCACGGCGAAACTCCGGGTTGCACCAACGGCCCGGCGCACGGCCTCCAGCAGTTCGGCGAGCGGCAGGCCGGCGCGCGCGCACTCGGCGGCATAAGCGGCGATCAGCCCCTGTCCGATCGAGGCGTTGCGGCTGTCGATGACGGTAATTCGTTCCGGCGCACTGCTGCGCCGGGCAGCCGTCCGGGCGGCCTGCCAGGTCCCGCTGACCTGGGCATCGAGACTGATGGCGACCACGTGCGGGTGATGGCTCGCCAGGTACTCGTACACCCGGCGCAGATCCCCTGGCGCCGGTTGGGAGGTGCGCGGGTGATCGTCACTGGCGGCCACCTCGCGCATGAATCCTTCGTTTGTCAGGGTGATCTTGTCGAGGAAAGTGCGATCGGCGAAATGGATCCGCAGCGGCACCACGTGGATACCAAGCTGCTCGCAGACTTCCTCGGGCAGGTCCGCTCCGGAGTCGGTGACGACGGCCACCGTGCGCATCGTGTGTGTCTGCGACTGGCGCAGCATGTCGTCGGCTTTCTCGTCGGCCACCGTGCCGTGGCGACGCGCCGCCGCGAAGACCCCGCTGGGCTCGTTGGTGTGGATGTGGATACGCATCTTGTTGCGGCGGCCGGCGAGCACCAGGCTCGTGCCGAGGCGCGAGAGTTCGTCGTGCAGTCGACGGCGGTCGATGCTCGGGGCGAGGAGCGTGCACTCGGTGCAGAAACGAAAAGCGACGATCTCCCCGGTGGCAACCAACCCGCCTGTCGTGTCCGCGGGAGCGGGGGCCGGCGTCGACCCCAGCGAATCGGCGGCGGCCGTCGCGCGGCCGAGCGCGCCCTCGACGAACCCTTCGAAGAACAACTGGAAACCCCGTGCGCCGGCGTCCTCGACACCGGCGCGGCGCAGGGCGGGCAGCGTGTCGCGGGTCGCCGCGACCGCCTGCCTGCCGGCCTCGACCGCGACCTCGAGGGCGGAGGCGAGTTCATCGGGGCGCTCCCGGCTCGCCGCCACGAGGCTCGCCGCCACCGCCGCGATGGCGCTGAGTATGGTGCCATCCAGGGGGCTGTCGAGAGCGCCGCGCGCGTATCGGCTGGCGTTCTCGAACGCAGCCGCCAGCGTGGTCGCATCGGCCGCGGCCCGCTCGCCCAGGGCGTCGGCGAGTCCCTGCAGGAACTCGGCGACGATGGCACCGGAGTTGCCGCGTGCGGCGTCGAGCGCGGCATCGGCTGCAACCGCGGCGATCTCGCCGATGCCGCTCGCAGCGGTCACCTCGAGCGCCTGCCCGATGGCGCTGAAGGTCAGCGCGAGGTTGGTCCCGGTGTCGCCGTCGGCCACCGGAAAGACGTTGATGCGGTTGAGCAGCGCGGTCTGCGAGAGCACCCGGGCTGCGCCTGCGCAGAACGCGTCGCGCAGCCCGGCCCCGTCGAGCTGTGTCGGTCGGCCCGTCAATCCCGCGTCAACAGAAAGCGCTGGTTGGCCTCGCTCAGCACCACGCCCTGCGGGGTGATTTCCTCCACGCGGGGACCCTCGGTGAGCTGTGCGCCTTCCGTGTACTTGCGCATGTTGATGAACACGAAACGCTCGGCAGGTATGGTGCTGAAGACGTGGATGTCGAGGTGCATGGCGCGCGTCGCGAGCACACCGCTCGCCATGAGTTGCTCGGCGCTCGGCAGGTCATCGACGATCCCGCCCGGTGCCGGAGTCGGCGCAGGGTCGGGCGGCAGGGCGGCCGCCGGGGTGGCCTGTACCTGCACCGGTTCAACCGCCGGCTCGAGTGCCGGCAGGTCCGCAATTGCCGCGTAGCTCGGCTCGTCGGACGCTGGGGGCGCTGGCGGTACGGCCGGTGGCGGTGGTTCGCCGATCACGGCTACCGGCGCCGGACTCGCTGCCGGCCCGGGCTGAGGCGGCGCCGGATCCTGGCGCAGCACCACCACGCCCAGGAACACGAGGTTCGCGGCCATCACCACGACCAGCAGCGGCAGCCAGAAGCTTCTGCGGCGCGCGGGCGGGCGGTAACCCGCGTCGGCCAGTCCCGGCACCTGCTGGCGCTGGCGCTCGGTTTCGCTCTTGCGCAGGGCGTCGAGAATGAACGACATGGGATCAGTTCACCCGCGCCAGTTTTGGCGTATTCGCCAGTCCGAGATCCGCGATGATGGCAATCTGCGTCTGCTGGCTCACCAGCCCGTCGGCCGTCAGGTGTCGTTCGCGCTGAAACTGGCGCACCCGCTCCTCGAGGGCTTGGTCATAGAGGTCGGACTGCATCGGCGCGATCGGCTCGCCCTGGATCGTCGCGAGGCTCGCGCGCAGCCACAGTATGTCCGGATCGCGCATGCCGGGGACGAATGACTTCACTTCGGCGGTCTGTGGCCGCCACAGCAGCAGGTACTCGCCCTGCCAGAAGTCGGCGATCTCGCCGGGCGCCACGCGATACGCCTGGCCGGCGATCTCGACCGCCGCGGCATCGTCCTGCAACCCGGTCAGGACCACCTGCCGCTCGGTGCCGCGCCGGCTGCGCAGCGTGAGGATCACCGGGGTGTCGAGGTTCTTCACGTCTTCCAGCGTGCCCCGCTGCAGCAGGCAGCGCAGTCCGGCCGCTTCGGCCTGTCCGCAGGCATAGCCCGCACCGGCCGAGTAACTCGCGCCCCAGAGGGCAAACAGCCGGCTGAAGGCGGCATGACCGCCCTCGGCATCCGCTGCCTGGTCGAGCAGTGTCGCCAGGGACGCGAGCGCGGCAGCGCGTTCGATGGCGCCGCCGCTCGACTGCAGACCGTCGGTGATCGCCTCGTCGGTCGCCCGCGGCGCGCCCGCCGGTGTGAGCAGCCACCAGGAGAGCGCGGCGAGCAGCGCTGCCGCCAGCGCCACCGGCACGCCGATACGCGTCCAGGAAGGCCAGCGCGAAAACGCGCTCAATGGCCGGTCATAAACCTCCGCAGCCGCGCGGCGCACGATGTCGGCGGTCACCTGGCTCGACTCCGCCGTGAAGGCGCCGAGCAGCGCGCGGTCTGCGATGACGTTGATCATGCGCGGGATGCCGCGACCGAGCCGGAAGATCTCGTGGCGCGAGCCGTCGGCGAAGATCCGGCCCACGCCACCGGCGACTCGCACGCGATGATCGATGTACGCTTCCGCTTCCTCGCGGGACAGCGGCTCGAGGTGATAGCGGCCGGTGATGCGTTGCGCGAGTTGGCGCATGTCGTTGCGCGAGAGCAGGTCGCGCAGTTCCGGCTGGCCGATCAGGATGATCTGCAGCAGCTTCTGCTTGGTGGTCTCCAGGTTGGTGAGCAGGCGCACCTGCTCGAGCACGTCCGGGCGCAGGTTCTGCGCCTCGTCGACGATCAGGATCGTGCGCCGGCCACGGCTGTGGTTCTCGAGCAGGAACTGGTTCAGCGCATCGATGAGCGCCTTGATGCTGCCGCGGGCCTCAGGCAGCGGGACATGGAGTTCCTCGCAGATCGCGCAGAGAAATTCCGTGCGGGAGAGTTGCGGGTTGAGGATCAGGGCGACATCGACCGAGTCGGGCAGTTGCTGCAACAGGCTGCGGACGAGGGTCGTCTTGCCGGTGCCGACCTCGCCGGTGAGCTGAATGAAGCCGCCGCTTTCGCGCACCCCGTAGAGCAGGTGGGCGAGCGCCTCCGCATGCCGCTCGCTCATGAAGAGGTAACGCGGGTCCGGCGTGATCGAAAACGGCTTTTCGTGCAGCCCGAAGAAACTGGTGTACATGCAACGCCCGTCCTGAGCGCCTCGCAGCCCCGTGGGGGGATTCCGCCCGGAGGGACGCCCGGCAGCCCGGTCATTCTAGAGCGTAAAGCGGGCGGAAACGACGCGCCAATCACCCGTATCGATGGCAGCGGCCTTCCTCGCGGCTTCAATCGCTGCGCAGCATGACGTGGCGCGCCATCCAGCGCAGCCCCTCGGCCCGGTCGCCGAGGTCGGCGACGGAACTCATGGCAACCTCGAGCAGTTCCGCGATGCGTTCCTCGGCCTGAGCGAGTCCGAACAGCGCCGGGTAGGTCGCCTTGCCCTTGATCTGGTCGGAGCTGTCGGCGGCCTCGGCATGGTCGAGGATGTCATCACGGATCTGGTAAGCGACCCCGAGCGCGTCGGTGAACAGCTCCAGGCGATGCATGCCCGCGGTCGGGACGTGCCCCGCGCAATGCGCCGCCGACAGCACGCTCGCCCGGAACAGCCGCCCCGTCTTGAGTCGAAACATGTGCTCGAGTTCTGCCCGGTCGAGACGCTGGCGCTCGGCCAGCAGGTCGAGCGCCTGCCCCCCGGCGATGCCGTTCGGACCGCAGCTTTCGGCCAGCAGCCCGATGAGCCGCATCTGTACGTCAGGACGCTCCGCCAGGGCGGGCGCCTCGGCGAGCACCTGGAAGGCGAGCGGTTGCAGGGCATCGGCAGCGAGTATCGCGGTGGCCT
>JAKLLP010000184.1 GCA_023150055.1 Gammaproteobacteria bacterium
CTGCCTCGAACCGGTTGCCGAAAGAGGCGGTGCTGCAGGTCATGCTGCTCGCCTCCCTGCAGTACCTGACGATCATCCTGCCGGTCGGGCTGTTTCTGTCGATCCTGCTCGCCATGGGGCGGTTGTATCGTGACAGCGAGATGTACGCCTTGATGGCCTGCGGGGTCGGCCCGGCGCGACTGTACCGGCCGATTCTCGCATTCGCACTGATGCTGGCGGCGCTGGCGACCTGGCTGTCGCTGGAAGCGGCGCCCTGGGCGGTGCGCGAGGTGCAACGCATCGCGCAGGAGGCCCGTGAGCGCTCCGACCTGCGGGCGATGGAGCCCGGCCGGTTCGTGACCTTCGGGCACGCCGAGGCGGTGGTTTATGCCGAAGCGCTGAGCGGGGACGGGCACCTGCGTAACGTGTTCGTGCAGCGCCGGGTCGATGCCAGCGTCGAGGTCATCGTGGCGGAAGAGGCCTGGCAGCGCGAGACCGACGACCCGAACGTGAAGATGCTTACTTTCAGGAGCGGCCGGCGTTACGAGGGCGAGCCCGGCGGTCACGAGTTCAAGGTCATCGAGTTCGCCGAGCACGGCATTCCTTTTTCGCTGCCCGACCAGGGGCCGCTGCAGTTCGACCCCGAGGCCCGGCCACTTGGCGAGTTGTTCGGTTCAGCCGACCCGGAGGAGGTTGCCGAGCTGCAGTGGCGGCTATCCGTGCCGCTGATGGCGATCGTCCTCGCCGTTCTGGCGGTCCCCATGGCTCGCGCCTCGCCACGGCAGGGACGCTACGCCGGCATGGGCGCCGGCGTGCTGGTCTACGTGACCTACGCCAATCTGCTGGGCGCCGCGCGGGTCTGGGTCGAGCGGGGCGCGGTGCCCTCACTGCCCGGCATGTGGTGGGTGCACGTCGTATTTCTGCTCGCCGCGCTGGCGCTCCTCGCGCTGCGGTTCGGCTCGATCCGCCAGCCGTGGCGGAGGCGGGCGGCGGTCGCGGTCTCATGAGCGTCATCAGCGGTTACCTGGGCCGGGTGATCCTGCGCGCCTCGGCGCTGGTGCTGGCGGTGCTGCTGGCGCTCGGCGGATTCATCGAGTTCGTCGGGCAGCTCGACGATATCGGCGTCGGCAACTACGGCGTAGTCCAGGGACTCCTCTACGCACTCATGAAGGTGCCGGAGATGGCGTTCGTGATGTTGCCGATGGCCACGCTGCTCGGTGGCCTGGTGGGGTTCGGCGCGCTCGCGAGCGGCAGCGAGATGATTGCGCTGCGCTCTGCCGGAGTCTCGCCGGCGAAGCTCGCGGGGTCGGTGGCGATCACGGGCGTGGGGTTGGCGCTGTTCAGCATGGTTCTCGGGCTTTACCTGGCGCCGCCCCTGGAACGCTATTCGCGCCAGTACCGGACCTTCGCCATGCATGGTCCGTCGGGACGTGCCGGCACGCAGTCAGCCTGGGTGCGCGACGGTGCCACCATCATGAACGTCAGTCATATCGGCGACCCGGCGGACTCGGGTGGGGTGTACCTGTTCCGGCTCGGTGGGCCGGGCCGTATCGACAGCATTGCCCGCGCGGATTCGGCCGGTATCGGGGCCGGGGGGGAGTGGGCGCTGCGTAATTTCGCAGAGAGTCGTTTCGGCGCAGAGGGCGTCACGGTGCGGCGCGAGAGGGAGTTCGCCGAGGTCACCGGCCTCAGCCCCGAGCTGCTCAGCCTCACCGTGGTGCGACCGGAGGCGCTCAACGCCTTCGCCCTGTGGCGTTACGCGCAATATTTGCGGTCGAACGGTCTCGATTCGCATCGCTTCGAGGTGGCGTTCTGGGCGCGGATCGCTTCTGCGGTCGCGGTGGCGCCCATGAGCGTGCTCGCCCTGAGTTTCGCCTTCGGGCAGGTGAGGCGTGCCGGTACGGGCGGGCGCATCATCGTCGGCATCGTGGTCGGGCTCGCTTATTTTCTCATCAGCCGCGCGCTCGCCGATGGCGGAGAGGTCTACGACCTGCACCCGGTGCTGGTCGGCTGGTTGCCGACTATCCTGCTGCTCGCCGCCACCCTGGCGGCGCTGGCGCGGGCCCGCTGAGCGGACCGCACGGAGCGCTCAGCGCGGCGCTGTCACCACGCGCGTGTGCGAGAAGCGGTCATGCCAGGTCCGGCGGGCAGGATCGCCGAGCGCCCAGAAGAATCCGAGTCCCAGCGCTGCCAGCGAGAGCAGCGCTGCGGCAAAGCGCCGACAGGCCGCGGCGAACCGCGGCGGTCCGCCCTGCAGGTCTACCACGCGGATGTTCCAGGCGCGCATGCCGAGTGTCTGGCCGGCGCGACACCAGAACAGGATGAAGAAACCGGCAACCTGGGCGACGAGGAACAGCTGATAAGCGAGCTGGCCCGCCGGCACCGCATCACCGCCGAGCGCGATGACGACGATAAATGAAGTGGTCATCAGCAGACCGCCTACCAGCAGCAGGTCGTAGCAGGCCGCGGCGAAGCGGCGCGGCAGGCCGGCTGCGGGCGGTTGTAGCTGCATTCTCGCTGGCGTCCTGCGGGCCGATCGCACGGTTGCCCGGATTGTGGCGCTCCCTACGGGAATCGAACCCGTGTTTCAGCCTTGAGAGGGCCTGACAGCCGGGTTTAGCCGTTTCGCAGCGTTTCAGTAAGTAACTGATTCATAGGTGAAAGTATTCCTTCCTGTTGCTGGCCGTAACAGTCCGTTTCAGGGTATATTTTCCGTACGGTTCCGTACGCACCCCGTTTACCGGGCACCGCGTCGCCAAGTGGCGGCCGGCACAACCGAACCGGAAGGGAGCCTAGCCTATGCAACGCGTCGAGAAACTGGCCGCTATCTCGGCTACCGCAAAACCGCAACCGGCGGCTACTGGGTGGCGCGCTATCGCGACGGCGCCAAGCGGCAGCACTACAACGCGCTCGGCCAGTCGGCCGGCGAGGACTTCGACACGGCCAAGCGGGCCGCTGACGAATGGTTCAAAAGCGTGACCGGCACCGGCGGCGTGACCGTGAAAACCGGCACCGTCGCGCACGCCTGCGCGGCCTACGCCGCGAATCTCGAAACCGAGGGCCGCACCGCCGCGGCCGAGGACGCACGCAGGCGCTTCAAGCTGCTCGTCAACGAAACCGAGTTCGGAACCACCCGGCTTGACCGGCTCGACCGGGACGCGGTGACCGCGTGGCGCGACGCGCTGCTGACAGAAGGACGCGGCAAGGCGGCCGCGAACCGCCACCTGCGGACCCTGAAAGCGGCGCTGAATGAGGCCGTACGGATGGGATACGCGGCGCACCCGGAAGCCTGGCGCAGCGTGCGCGCGTTCGCCAATGCCGACGGGCGGCGCGATCTGTTCCTGAACGCGGCTCAGCGGCGGGCGCTACTGGAAAACAGCACGCCGGCGCTCGCCGATTTTCTCGCGGCGCTGTTCTACACCGGCGCTCGGCCGGGAGAATTGGCGCGCGCCACCGTGGCCGACTTCGACAAGAAGGTTAGAACGATAACCCTGCGGACCATGAAAGGGCGGGGCGGCGCAATTCGTACCCGATCCGTACCGCTGGCGCCCGATGCGCTCGCCGTGTTCAAGCGGGCGGCCAAGGACAAGCTGCCGGCTGCGCCGCTGTTCTCGGATGCGAACGGCGCGACCTGGCATCGCGTCTATCTGTCGCGGGCGCTGCGTGAAGCGGTACAGAAGGCCAACAAAGGCCACAAGAAAGCGAAGCTGCCGCCGGGAATCGTCGGCTACACCTGCCGGCATACGGCCATTTCCGAATGGCTCGCGGCCGGAGTTAATCCGGTGACGGTGGCGGCGATTGCCGGCACGGGATTGGGGATGGTCGAGAAGCATTATCACAAGTTCATTTCTGCCGACGTGGCGGACAAGCTCGCTACGGTGAAGCTGCTATGAGCACGGCGCGCGAAACCGCCGGCGATGTTGGCGACCTGATCGAAGCGGCGCGACGGACCGGTGAAGCACGAAACCGCGCGGCGACGATGCAGGCAGACATTGACGACCTTGTAAAAGCCGCACGCCGCGGCGACCGCGAAGCCGCACGCGGACTGCTGCAACTGGTGGCCGACCGTGCGGCGTGCGGCCGACCGCTCGACGCCGCAATTAGCGCGTGGCTCGGCGCCGGCGCTGTCGAACTGCTCACCGGCAAGGCCGCCAGTCTCGACGCGGCGCTGAAACTGCTACCGCCAGCGCACCGCGAGGCCACGGCACGCGACCGAACGCGCGCGCGACAAGTGTGCGCACTGGTGGCCGACCTGCTCACCGAATGGGAGCGGCGCACCGCTCGCGGCGGGCTGCGGTATCTCAGCGTGCGACAGGCCGCGGACATTCTCGCGACCTTGAGTCTGTCGCGCGATCCGCGGCAGACCGAGAAAACGGCACGCGAGAAGCTGCGCGGCATCCTCGCGGACTGTCCGCAACAGCGGCGGCGTGAACTGATCGCCTATTTGCTGGCGCGACGCCAGCGCGTGCCGCGCGGCCTGACGGCGGCCACCGTGCGCGAGACCTGGCGCAGTCACCGCGCGGAGTACGCGCCCGGCGCCTGACGATTTGGCGGCCGAAGTGCCGCTACTTATCTGGCCGCCACGTCCCCGGTTCTCGGGGTTAACTGAGCGCACCCAATCGGAAACGGTGGCGCTCATGCGAAACGACTCAACCGAAATAGTCCCGCTGTCCGAAAAGGCAGCCTGGGACTACCCCGACCTCGACGCGGCCGGCGTCGGCAGCCGCACGACGGTTTGGCGGCTGGAAAAGACGGACCCGAGTTTCCCCCGCGCGGTTCTGATCCGCGGGAACAAGCGGTGGATTCCCAACGAAGTGCGCGACTGGCTCGCTCGACAGGCACCGAGGGCCGGAGGCCGCGCCGCATGACCCCCCACATAGAACGGCCCCGCCGGCTGGTGACCGAACAGGGCCGCATATCTCATCATCACGCGCCCGCATCATACCCCACCGGCGCGCCGCGATCACGAGGGCCGCGCCGTGAGCGCCGCTGACGCACTGCTCGCCCGGCTCGACCGCGTGCGCCCGGCTGGTGACGGCCGCTGGAT
>JAKLLP010000185.1 GCA_023150055.1 Gammaproteobacteria bacterium
GTCGCGACAGCCGGGCCAACGGCGGAGGGACTGACCTCCCGGTCGGAGACGCCGCCGGTCGCAGACAGTCGCAGTCGCTGGCCCGGATATATGAGCGAGCCATCGCCGAGCCGATTCCAGCGAGCAAGGTCGCGATGGTCGACACCATACCGCCGGGCGATGCCGAACAAGGTCTCGCCCGGGCGCACGACATGGACACCTTCTGGGGCCCTGGCCCCTGGGCCAGGGGCCTCAACCCCGGCGCCGCCCCCGGCACACGCCGTGAGCACCAGCGCCGCACAGAGGACAAGCGCGCGGACGAAACCGGCAGAGTGACGTTCATGGACGGGCGAGACGCCCGCCGTGGCGATGGGGGACGCCGCGCAATGAACGGGACCCGCACTCAGCTCTTGCCCTCCAGCAGGGGCACAAAACTCACGCGACTCAGTAATTCTCGCTCGATTTCCTCGCCCCGGCGCGTGAAACGCAGCAACTCCTGGCTCCCCGTCGGCCCCACGGGAATCACGAGGCGACCGTCCGGTGCCAGCTGATCGAGCAGGACCGGCGGCACTTCGGCCGGCGCCGCGGTGACGATGATGCCATCGAACGGCGCTTGTCCGGGCCACCCCTCGCAACCGTCCCCGTGCCGGTAGCGGATGTTGCCGAGGCCAAGCTGTGACAGTCTCTGTCGTGCCGCCCGCTGCAGCGCAGAGATGCGCTCGATGGTGAATAACTGTCCGACCAGCGGCGCCAGCACGGCAGTCTGATAGCCGCATCCGGTACCGACCTCGAGCACTTTCTCCGGGCGCCTGTCCGCGCCGTTTTCGATCAACGCCTGGGTCATCAGGGCAACGATGTAGGGCTGCGAAATGGTCTGGCCCTGTCCGATCGGCAGCGCGCTGTCCTCATAGGCCCGGCTCGACAGCGCCTCGTCGATGAACAGGTGCCGCGGCACCGTGCGGATACGCTCCAGCACGGCTGCGCTCCGGATCCCGCTCGCTGCCAACCGCTGCACCAGCCGCTCGCGGGTGCGCGCGGAGGTCATGCCGATGCCCCGATGTTGCTCTCCCATGACGCTCACCGCGCCAGCCAGTCGGCAATCGCCTCGATCCGGGCATGGTGGGTGAGATCGATGCGCATCGGCGTCACCGACACCTGACGATCCTCGACGGCGTGAAAATCGGTGCCCGGACCGGCGTCCTGGCCGGCTCCGGCCGCCCCGACCCAGAACACCGGTCGGCCCTTCGGATCACGCGACTCGACCACGGGCTCGGAACGGTGTCGGTAACCAAGACGGGTCGCGGCAAATCCACGGATTTCTCCGTAGGGCACGTCAGGCACGTTGACGTTCAGGATGGTGTCCGACGGTAATGGATCGTTCTGCAAGCGCTGCAGAAGGATCCGGATAGCCTGCCCCGCCGTATCGAAGTGCCGCAGCGACTGACCGGCCAGGGACACGGCGATTGCCGGCAAACCCAGGAATCGGCCTTCCACCGCGGCCGCTACGGTCCCCGAGTAAAGCACGTCGTCACCGAGATTGGCCCCGTGATTGATCCCCGCGATGACCATGTCGGGTTCCTGCTCGAGCAACCCGGTGATGGCCAGGTGGACACAGTCGGTGGGGGTGCCGTTGACGTAATAAATGCCCTCGCGTGTGCGCCCGACGCGCAGTGGCATTTCCAGCGTCAATGAATGGCTGGCACCGCTCTGGTTGCGATCAGGGGCCACGATCGTCAGCTCGGCAAGGTCCGACAGGGCGAGCGCCAAAGTGGCCAGGCCTTCGGCCTGGTAGCCGTCGTCGTTACTAAGCAGTATCTTCACTGGTGCCTCTCGCCGGAATGCCGGCAACCCGTTACCGGCGTCGCGAGTATCACGAGCAGGTCATGACAGGGAAACCGCCGAAAAATATCAATTCGGATGACGTCGCGCTATTCCGGGATGCCGCGGCCGGTGCGCGCCCGGTCGCCACCCGTCGCCTGCAGCTGCGCCGGGACCCGCCGACCGCTCGCGCCAGATTCCGCCGGCGCGACGAAGAAGAGGTCCTGCGCGAGTCCCTCGAGTCGCACTGGGACGCGGCTGAACTGGAAACCGGAGACGAACTGCTGTTCCGCCGCCCGCAGATCAGTCTTGACGTGCTGCGCCGGCTGCGTCGGGGCCGGTATGCGGTCAAGGCGGAACTCGACCTGCATGGCATGACCAGCCAGGAAGCCCGCGGGGAGCTGCGGACCTTCCTGGCGGAAAGCGTCGCGGCGGGCCTGCCCTGTGTGCGCATCGTGCACGGCAAGGGTCTGCGCTCGGGGCAACGTGGGCCGGTTCTCAAGACGAGCGTAAACCGCTGGCTACGCCAATGGGACGATGTGCTGGCTTTTGCCTCCGCACCGCAACGGGACGGCGGAACTGGCGCGTTGTACGTGCTGTTGCGCTGCTGAGGACCGCAGCGCAGCGGCCGGCGGGCGTTTTCCAGGCACGGGGAGATAATCACCTCTTGGACAATCGCTCGACCAGCGCACGCATACCTGCCTGCGTTTCCTCGCTGAACCACAAATCTGTGGCCACGAGCGCGTCGGCCTCGGGCCTGAGGGCATCTGCGAGTCGCGCCCGAGCCAGCATCCGGGTCCGATTCATGGCGACCGGCGGCAGGCTGGCGAGCCGGCGCGCCCACTCGCGTGCCCGCAGCATGAGGCTCGCAGGCTCGACCAACTCGTCCAGCAGGCCACAGGACCAGGCTTCCTCGACCGGCAGCAGCTCCGCGGTCATGCCCAGCCGCTGCGCGACGCGGGCGCCGACCAGGTGCTCGAGCGCGAGCATGATGCAATCAGGCACTGGCAAGCCCACGGAGACTTCGTTCAGACCAATCTTGTAATTACCGTGGACGCCGATGCGGAGGTCGCAGTGGATTGCGAGTACCGCGCCGCCAGCCGGCGCATGACCGCTCACCGCGGCAATGACGGGCACCGGGCTGGTGACCAGCGCGCGGGTCAGGTGGAAAAACCCTTGCCAGAACTTCTCGATTGAGGATGATGACCCGGGCCCCATCGCGACAGGCCTCGCGATGCGCCTCCGCGATCCGGCTGACGAACCCGGGATTCAGGGCGTTGGCCGGCGGGCGATCCATGACGATCTCCGCAATGCCATCGCGGTTTGTGCTCCTGATCATGGCGCGAATCCGGGTGGTAGGGCTGCAACCGCGTCAGCGGGCACCGGCCTCTGGGCCTCTGCGAGGCCGTTCCGCATAGATGTAGAAGCTCTCGTTCGGCGCTATCAGGCCGAGATCGGCGCGAGCCCGTTCTTCGAGCGCCGAAAATCCCTGGCGCAGGTCGGCAACTTCCGCCTCCAGCCTGCGGTTGCGCTCCGTGAGGTCCCGGTTCTCGTTTGCCTGTGCCGCCACTTGGCTGCGCAACTGGGCCACCCCGCGGAACCCGTCCGCCGAGACCCACAGGCGCATCTGCAACAGCGCGAGCAAGGCCACCAGCACGACGACTGCGAACCTCATGAGCATCCCGACAATCAGCCGCCGATCCGGACGGGATAGGCGTTACGCCCTGCGAACGTCGCCGCCGGCCCAAGCAACTCCTCGATACGCAGCAACTGATTGTATTTCGACATCCGGTCCGAACGACAGAGCGACCCGGTCTTGATCTGGGTCGCTGCGGTCCCGACGGCGATATCGGCGATGGTTGCATCACTGGTTTCTCCCGAACGATGGGAAACCACCGCCGCGTAGCCGGATTCTACCGCGAGCGCTATGGCCGCAAGAGTCTCCGTGAGAGTGCCGATCTGGTTCGGCTTGATGAGAATTGCGTTGGCGATCTCCCGCTCGATACCCTCTGCCAGTATCGCCGTATTCGTGACGAACAGGTCATCACCGACGAGTTGCACCCTGGCGCCGAGATCGCGCGTCAATTCTCGCCAGCCGTCCCAGTCGTTCTCCGCCATGCCATCCTCGATGGTGATGATCGGATAGGCATCGGTCAACCCGCGCAGGTAGGACGAGAACTCCTGCGGCGAGAAGCTCCTGCCTTCTCCCTCGAGGTGATAGCGTCCCTCCCGGAAGAACTCCGAGCTTGCCACGTCGAGGCCGAGATACACATCGGCGCCGGCCCGAAAACCCGCCTGCTCGATGGCCACCATGATGGTGTCGAGGGCCGCCGCGTTCGACGGCAGGTCAGGTGCAAAACCGCCCTCGTCACCGACCGCCGTGTTGAGCTTCTTCTTGCGCAGCACCCCCTTCAACGCATGGAAGATCTCCACGCCGAAACGCAGCGCCTCCGCGAAACTCGACGCACCGACAGGCAGGATCATGAATTCCTGGATGTCGACGTTGTTGTCGGCGTGCGCGCCGCCATTGATGATGTTCATCATCGGCACCGGCATCACGTACGGTCCCGGTCCGAGGGTCCGGAACAACGGCATCTTCTGTTCGGCGGCCGCCGCCTGCGCCGTCGCGAGCGAAACGGCCAGGATGGCATTTGCGCCCAGGCGCGACTTGTTCTCGGTGCCGTCCAGCGCCCGCAGTCGCTCATCGAGACCAGCCTGATCGGAGGCCTCATGCCCCTTGACTGCCGCCCGGATCTCGCCGTTCACGTGACCCACGGCCTTCAGCACACCCTTGCCGAGATAGCGCCTGCGGTCACCATCACGCAACTCCACGGCCTCACGGGTTCCTGTCGAGGCCCCCGAAGGCACCGCCGCGCGCCCCGTGACGCCGCTCTCGAGCTCGACGTCAGCCTCGACTGTGGGGTTGCCGCGCGAATCGATGATCTCGCGTCCGCGAATGTTGCCGATCCTGCTCATGCTGTCTGTACTCGCTCTGTAAAGTCATCCGCGACGTCAGTGCCGACGAAGGCCCTCGTCAATTCATCATGGCCCGCTTGACGACCCGATCGATGTCCTGCAACTCCCGCAGCAGGGGCTCGACCTGCGAGAGCGGAAGAGCGTTCGGCCCATCGCTCAGCGCTTCATCGGGCCGCGGGTGCGTCTCCATGAACAGGCCCGCAATCCCGACGGCAACTGCAGCCCTTGCCA
>JAKLLP010000186.1 GCA_023150055.1 Gammaproteobacteria bacterium
CGATGGCGCGCTCGAATATGCCCGCGTGACCGAAGCCTCCTCCCTACACGTCCTGTTCCCCGAACCGGCACGCCTCGGCGAACTCCAGCAACACGGGCTGCTGCTGCGCAAGGACTGCCAGTTTCACTGGCACAACCGCGGCTACCAGACGTTTGACGACTTCCTCGCCAGCTTCACGGCGGAGAAACGCAAGAAGGCCAGGCGCGAACGCCGACGGGTCACCGAGGCCGGCATCCGCTTCCGCGTGCTCACCGGCGCGGAAATGGACGACGACTGCTGGACGGCGATCATGCCGCTTTACGCGAGCACGTTCTGGCGCCGCGGCCAGAATCCCTACCTCGGTGAGGCTTTTTTCAGGGCGGTGGCAACTGCGCTGCCGCGCCAGTTGATCGTCATCATGGCGACGACCGACACCGAGGTCATTGCCACGGCCATCTGCTTTCGCAGCGCCGACACGCTATACGGCCGCTACTGGGGCTGCGCCGGTGACTTTCACAGCCTGCACTTCGAGACCTGCTACTACCAGGGCATCGAGTACTGCATCGCCGAGCGCCTGCCAACCTTCGAGCCCGGCACCCAGGGTGAGCACAAGGTCGCCCGCGGCTTTTCCCCTACTGAAGTCTGGTCGGGCCACTGGCTCTCCGATGCGCGTTTCGCCACCGCAATCGATCAATACCTGGTCCGCGAACGGCATCACATCGACGAGTACATCGACGTCATTCACGCCCATACGCCCTACCGCCGGAGCCCGCAGTGATCTGCGGTAATCGCCAAACACCTTGCCTGCCGATTGCCTGACAGGTTGTTGAAAAGCGTCGCGATTCGCAGCGGCTTTTCAACAACCTTCCATTGAACGGCGCCCTGCCCGATATTGACCAGGCCGGGCGCGGGGCGACCGCCCCGCCACCAGCGAGCTGCCGATGTTCCGGGATAATGCCGATCCTCGTCGTCACGTCAGCCGCCATATCCGCCGCTGAGCACAGCGCTCGGTTGCGCAGCAGGACGAGTTCTTGCACAATCCGGCCGCGCTTTCAGGGACCGGAAGAGGACATGGCAAAAGAGGAAGCACTTCAGCTGGACGGTGTAGTGACGGAAACCCTTCCGAACACCACCTTTCGCGTGAAGCTCGACAACGGCCATGTCGTCACGGCGCACATCTCGGGCAAGATGCGCAAGAATTACATACGCATACTGACTGGCGACCGCGTGACCGTCGAGCTGACCCCTTACGACCTGACCAAGGGCCGTATCACCTACCGCGAGCGCTAGGCGCCCGCCCCCCATTGCCTGCGCACCCGCCGGGTGCCGCTCAACGGGACTCGGCCAGGTGCTCGAGCTTGCGGGTATTGGGAATCGCCTTGAGGACGACGCTGCCATCCTCGCCGATCGAGATGACCACATGACCGCCGTCTGCCAGTTCGCCGAACAGTAACTGCTCGGCAAGCGGTCGCTTGATGTGCTCCTGGATCACGCGCGCCATGGGCCGGGCGCCCATGGCCGGGTCATAGCCACGTTCCGCCAGCCACTCTCTGGCATCCGGCTCGAGTTCCACCGTGACCTCATTGCGCTCGAGGGCCGCCTCGAGTTCCATGATCATCTTGTCGACCACCCGCACGACAGCCTCCCGACCGAGAGGACGGAACTGGATGATGGCGTCGAGCCGGTTACGGAATTCGGGGGCGAACATCTTGGTGAGAATCGCCATCCCGTCACTGCTGTGATCCTGCTGCGTGAAACCGATCGAACCGCGACTCATCTCCTGGGCGCCGGCATTGGTCGTCATCACGATGATCACGTTGCGGAAATCGGCCTTGCGCCCGTTGTTGTCTGTCAGCGTGCCGTGATCCATGACCTGCAACAGGAGGTTGAACACCTCCGGGTGCGCCTTCTCGATCTCGTCGAGCAGCAGCACCGAGTGCGGATTCTTGCTGACGGCCTCAGTCAGCAGCCCGCCCTGATCGAAGCCCACATATCCCGGCGGCGCCCCGATGAGGCGCGACACCGTATGCCTCTCCATGTACTCGGACATGTCGAAGCGAATGAGCTGAACGGGCCATCTTGATGGCAGAGGCAAGGGCTTCGATCGCGGGATCCTGCCCGAATATCACGAGCTTGAGGTCGCGCTCCAGGTTGCGCAACTGGTCCCGGTCGGATGCCGAGACGCTCTTCGGCGGGATACGCGCCATGCGGGCGACGACCTTCTCGATCTGCGGCACATCGACCAGGTCGGTACGCGTTTCGGGCGCCTCCAGGCGCATGCTGGCACCGGCCTCGTCGATGACGTCGATGGCCTTGTCGGGAAGATGCCGCTCGTTGATATGGCGTGCCGAAAGTTCTGCGGCTGCCTCGAGCGCCTGGTCCGTGTACCGCACGCCATGGTGCTCCTCGAAGCGCGAGCGGAGCCCTTTCAGGATCTCCACCGACTCGGGCACCGACGGCTCGAGCACGTCGATCTTCTGGAAGCGCCGCGCGAGTGCATGGTCCTTCTCGAAAATGTGGCGGTATTCGCGGTAGGTCGTCGAGCCGATGCAGCGGAGATCTCCGCTGGCCAGTACCGGCTTGATCAGGTTGGAGGCGTCGAGAACGCCCCCCGAGGCCGCCCCCGCCCCGATTACGGTATGGATTTCATCGATGAACAGTATCGCGCCGGGACTCTTCTTCAGCTCGTTGATGACGCCCTTGAAGCGTTTCTCGAAATCACCACGGTATTTCGTCCCGGC
This sequence comes from Gammaproteobacteria bacterium, assembly GCA_023150055.1. GTDB lineage: Bacteria > Pseudomonadota > Gammaproteobacteria > Steroidobacterales > QUBU01. Next base: position 2,721 of record JAKLLP010000186.1, read on the forward strand.
GAGCAGCGAACCCATGTCGAGCGCATAGATCGTGCAGTCCTTGAGGACCGGCGGCACGGTGCCATCAACGATCATTTTCGCCAGCCCTTCGGCCAGCGCGGTCTTGCCGACACCAGCTTCACCCACGTAGAGGGGGTTGTTCTTGCGGCGCCGGCATAGCACCTGGATGGTCCGCTCGATCTCCGCCTGACGCCCGATCAGCGGATCGATGCGCCCCTCGGCAGCGCGCTTGTTGAGGTTGGAAGCGAAGTTCTCGAGCGGGCTGCCCCCTGCCTCGCCCTCGCTTTCCTCACCCTCCGCGCCCCGGGCGCCGGACGGGCGGCGGTCACCGAATTTCGCGAGACCGTGCGAAATGAAATTGACCACATCGAGCCGGGTCACGTCATGCAGCCCGAGCAGGTATACCGCATGGGACTGCTTCTCGCCGAAAATCGCGACGAGGACATTCTCGCCCTTGACCTCTTTCTTGCCGCTCGACTGCACATGAAACACCGCACGCTGCAACACGCGCTGAAAACCGAGCGTAGGCTGCACGTCCTGATCACTTTCCCCTTTCAGACGCGGGGTCGACTGATCGGTAAATTCCTCGAGCTCCCTGCGCAGGCGCTCCATGTCAGCGCCACAGGACTTGAGAATTTCTGCAACAGCAGGGATATCGAGGATCGCCAGCAGCAGATGCTCGACCGTCATGTATTCATGGCGATTGTTGCGCGCCTGCTGGAAAGCCTCGTTCAGACAATATTCAAGTTCGCTGCTTAACATGCCAGTCTCAGACCTCTTCCAGCGTGCAGAGCAATGGGTGCTGGTGCTGCTGTGAATAAGATGTCACCTGGGCCACCTTGGTCTCCGCGATTTCGTAGGTAAATACGCCGCATACGCCTTTGCCCTTGGTATGCACCTCGAGCATGATTCGCGTCGCTCTGGGGCGGTCCATGCCGAATATCAGCTCCAGCACTTCCACGACAAACTCCATCGGCGTGTAGTCGTCGTTCATGAGTATGACCTGAAACAACGGTGGTTTCTTCAGCCGGGGCTTGGCCTCCTCGACCGCGAGGCCACGGCCGTCTTCAGGGCGGCCGGTCGGCCCCTCGCTGTCGCCCGCCATGCAGATGTGCCTCGGAAATCCGTACATTTGCCACACCACCGTGATTCTATCGCCAGCGCCGCCGGGCCACACCTGGAACCCCGCCGCGGACGATCACCCGGGAATATGTAACCCCATAGGACCTTCCCGTACTGTGAGCGGTTGCTCGCCCGCCGAGTTGAGCGTCAGCGGATACTGGCCCAAGGTCGGTCACCTGCCGCGGCGACATTTTAAGAGCAGGACGTCGCTCCACAACTCACCTGGCTTCCCCGTCGATGCTGTACGACAGAACACTACTGTTTCTCAGACTTACCGGAAGCTATTGATTATGCTAACTTGCCGCTTCGCCCGGGCGCGACCCCGCACGCCGCCTGCGTAGGGGCCGGGCAGGGAAACCCTGTGAACGTTGCCGAGATCATGCAGCGCTGGAAGATCGAGAGCCCGGCCGCGGCCGTGGCGCGCAGCAGCGAGATATTGCCGTTCTGGGTATCACTGTTGCTGGCGATCGCCATTGGCTACTACGCCGCACGGATCGCCTGGCAACTGGCACCCGGCCCGGTCGAGACGCCGTGGACCGCCCCGATGATAACGGGTACGCCTGCCGCGACCCAAAGCGCCGCGACCTCGAGCTATGCCGCCATCGTCGAGGCCCACCTGTTCGGTCGGGCAGAGGTGACGGAAGAGCCGGCTACGGCTGCAGTCGAAGATGCCCCGGACACACAACTCAGCCTGCAGCTGCGCGGTGCGGTCGCTGCAGCCGACGAGCGCTTCGCACACGCGATCATTGCCGATAACACCGGCACTGAGAAAGTGTATTTCGTGAAAGACAACGTACCGGGCGGAGCCGTGGTACAGGGCATCCAGCCGGACCGGATCGTACTGCGGCGCGGCGGCTCGCTCGAGGTATTGCGGCTCCCGCGCGATTCAGGTTCGGACAGCCCAGGCGCGGCCAGGCGCGCGGTGCCCGCTCCCGTCCCGCGCCGGGCGGAACTACCGTCGATGCAGGAAGTCGTTACCCAGAATGCCAACAGCTTCACCGAGATCATCCGGCCCCAACCCTTCATGCCCAACGGCGAACTCAAGGGTTACCGGATCTACCCGGGGCGTAATCGCGAGCAGTTCATCGCCCTCGGACTGCAGCCTGGGGACCTTGTCACAGAAATCAACGGTATGACCCTGAATAATC
>JAKLLP010000187.1 GCA_023150055.1 Gammaproteobacteria bacterium
GTCTTGCGGTACCGGGGGCTGATGAACGGCAGGCAGGCATGGGCCCTTGCCGCAAGCTCGGCCGGCGTCACGATATCGGACACCACCTTCACCGCCTGTTGCAGGAACGACTCCCGCTCCATGAAGATCCGCGCCACCACCTTGCCGATGTCCTCCTCGGCCACGAAAGCGAGCGGGTAGTCGTTGGCGTACGGATAGACGATCTTCCGGCCGCGGGATACTCCAAACCTGAGCTGGCGCATGTAGGCCGGCTGACGCACCAGGGTCCACGGCAGGTCCGCAGCCTTGAGTTCTTCCTCGAGCTGCCACTTGGTGCGGAAGTGGATCGGCGCCTCCAGGCCGATCTCCGCCGACGGCGTGCAGAACCGCATCATGGTCTGGAAGACGAAGTGCCGCAGTGTCGGCGTGGCGCGCGCCGCGGCCAGCAGCGAGCGGCCCTGCGCCATTTCCTCCGGGTTGTCGGCGCGGTAGCGGCGCGCATGGATGTTGTAGATGGTGGTGCCGTAGATGCCGATCGCGCCGCGGAACGCCGCGCGCAGCGCCGGCTCGTCCTCGGTCGCGGCCTGCACGACCTCGCAACGGCCGCCGCCCGCCTTGAGCTCGCGCAGGCGCTCTGCCTTGTCGCCGGTGAGCCGGCGCACCGTCGCGCGGACGTTGAAGCACTTCGTCTTCAGGAGGTAATAGGCCGTCCAGAATCCTTCATCGGCCGAACCGTTGACGACCACGATCGTTGGCTTGGTCACGTTGCTTCTCGCCCCGGCTGGATACACGCAAACACTGACGTGTCGATTGTGAAGACCAGGAGCGCGCGCTGCCCGGCACTGGTTCTCAGAACCAGCCGGGCTGCCGGTCGGGCTGTTTTCCCTCGCTACGGCTGCAGGGCTGCTGCTGGCCTGAGCGCCGGCGCATCCCGCAGGGTATCCGGACTCAGCGGATGCGCCGGTAGGCGCGGCTCGAGCGCTCGTGCCAGCCGTGATGGGGATGGCGCGCGAGCAGCGCGGGATCCCGAAACACCAGGACCAGCAGGGCGCCGGCGACGAATCCCCCCACGTGCGCCCAGAAGGCCACGCCACCGCCCTGCGCGCCCATCGAGCCGAGCCCCCCGATGACCTGGATCAGGAACCAGTAGCCGAGCATCCAGATCGCCGGGATCGCAAAGGTCGTCACGTAGAAGCCGAGGATGACGAGCATGTGCACGTTCACCCGCGGATAGAGCAGCACGTAGGCGCCCATGACGCCACCGATCGCGCCCGAGGCCCCGACCATCGGGATGGCCGACTCGGCATTGGAGAGGATCTGCAGCGCCGCGGCCGCGAGCCCACACAGCAGGTAGAACACGGCGAAACGCGCGTGGCCCATCGAGTCCTCGACGTTGTTGCCGAAGATTGCATCCAGCTGCCGTGCAGGAACATGTGCGTCACGGCGGACAGCCAGCTCGGCGTTCCCGTGACCACGCAGGCGGTGTTCGGTCCGATCGGCACGCTGGTTCCGACGGCCACCGATTGCAGCAGCTCGCCCGGCACGAGGCCGAGCTCACACACCGAGCGCGACAGGGCGGGCTCCGTGCCGAGCCCCTGGACCAGCAGCCAGGCGCCCACGTTGAGCCCGACGATGGCGTAGGTCACATAGGGCGTCAGGAAATGCGGGTTGTCGTCGCGTATCGGGAACATGCGCGAATTGTAGCGGGCGCGCCGCCCGACGGGTCGTCGCGCCCCCTCCTGCCAGGCGTGCGGCCGGCTATTGTTTTGCAGACACCACGTCGGCAAAATAAGGGCTGGTGAGTCGGTTGACCGGGTTGCCGGTTCCGCAAACGGGGAGCGTCAAAACATGTTCGGCGAGAGTTTCCTCGGCCAGCGCGGCGATGCGCTGATCGACATCGGCATGCTGTCCATCATCGCGGTGGTCCCGGTGCTCATCTGGTCGTGGGCACTCGCCCGCCGCAAAGCCTGGGTCCAGCACAAGCAGGTTCAGCTGACGACCGCCGTCGTGCTCGGCATCGTCGTGCTCCTCTTCGAGATCGACCTGAACAGGTCCGGGGGTATCTTCGTCGTGACCGCCGGCAGCCCCTTCGAGGGCACGGCCGTGCTCAACTTCTGGATCTGGACCCACACCGCTTTCGCCATCAGCTCCACGCTCGCATGGCTGTTCCTGGTGATCGCGAGCCTGGTGAAGTTCCCGAAACCCCCGGTCCCGGCGGCATTTCCCACGCACCGGTATTTCGGCCGGGCCGGCATGGTCCTGATGCTCGGTTCGGGCCTCACCGCCGTGCCACTCTACTACTACGGCTTTTACGTCTAGCCCGCACTCCGCTACTGCCGCCCGGCCTCGATCGCCCGGCCCGGCGGCAGCGCGTACGCCACCACGTAGTCGGACACGTTGCGGAAGCCGGCGACGATATGGCCGCCGGCGGCGACCACCACGAACTGCCGGCCATCGACCTCGTAGGTCATCGGTGTCGCCATGGCCGAGGCCGGGGTGCTCGTCTCCCAGAGCTTTTCGCCGGTGTCGATATCGAAGGCGCGGAACTTCTCGTCGGCGCTGGCGCCGATGAACACGAGGCCACCGGCGGTGATCGTCGGCCCGCCGGCGAGCGGCGTGCCGAAGGGCAGCGGGATCGGCACGGGCATCAGCTTCTCGAGCGTGCCGAGCGTAAAGCGCCATTTCGTGCTGGTATCGCCCGAGAGATCGAGCGCCATGAGTTCGCCCCAGGGCGGCGGGGCACAGGGCGAGAACATCGGCGAGAGCACCGGCGCGAACTGGAAAGAATAAGGTGTGCCCGCCATCGCGGTCGGCGGCCCGATCGGTCCCATGCGCGGCTGGTCGAGCTCTTCCGGCGTCACGTCGGCCGTGCGTTTCAGCCGCGTGTAGATCGGCACCTGCGAGACAGGCAGCACGAGCAGTGACCGGTCGGGATCGTAGGCGGCGCCGCCCCAGTTGTTGGCCGAGGACGCCATCAGGGTCCCTTCGAGGCTCGGCGGCTCGTAGAGTCCGGCACGGCCGAAGGAGGCGAGCTTGTCGCGGCACGCCGCACGGTCGAACAGCGTGAAGCCCCAGGCGTCGTCCGGCGTGTACCGCGTCACGCCGAGCGGCGCGGGCCGCACGGGGAAAGGCTGCGTCGGCGACAGCACCTCCCCCGGCACGCCGTCGGTCGGCACGGGCCGCTCCTCGACCGGGAACACCGGGGCGCCCGTTTCCCGGTGCAGCACGAAGACCAGCCCCTGCTTGGTGAGCTGGATGACCACCGGCACCATCCGCCCGTCGCGCTCGAGGTCGACGAGTATCGGCTGGGCGGGCAGGTCGAGATCCCAGACGTCGTGATGCACGATCTGGAAATGCCAGGCAACGCTGCCATCTTTCGCGCGCAGGGCGACGACGGAGTTGGCGTAGCGGTTGTCGCCGGGCCGGTGGCCGCCGAAGTTGTTCGGCGCAGCCGTCGCCGTCGGCAGGAAGACGAGGCCGCGCTCCGGGTCTGCCGACATCATGGTCCAGACGTTGGCGCCGCCGGTTTTCTCCAGTCCCTCGCGCGTCCAGCCGAGGACGGCCGGGTCGGTCGCCTTGCGCGGAATCGGATCGAAGGTCCAGGCGAGCTTGCCGGTGCGCGCGTCGAAGGCACGCACTTCGCCCCGTGGGCTGTCGGCGCGCCAGAACTTGGTGTTGTCGGCAGCGCCGAGCAGGACGAGATTGCCGATGACCAACGGCGGCGCCGAGAACTGCACGTCGCCTTCCTTGAGGTCGGCCGCGTCGTCGTAGATGTCCGGCCGCACGTCGACTTCGCCTGCAACACCAAAGCCCTCGCAGGGCCTGCCGGTCGCCGCATCGACGGCGATCAGCCGCAGATCCTTGGTAGCGGTGAAAATCCGGTGCCTGCAGGCGGCACCGTCCGGCGCCTCGACGTCTTCCCAGTAGGCCACACCCCGGCACAGGAACTTGTTGCCGACCGGCCCCATCAGGATCTGCGGGTCGTACACCCAGCGCTCCTTGCCGGTCGCCGGGTCCAGCGCGATCACGCGATTCATCGCCGAGCACAGCACCAGCGAGCCGCCGGCCGTCTCCGGCAACAGGATCGGGGTGACATTGAGCGCGGCCAGGGGCCGGTGCTCGGGGTGGCGCTCGATGTCACCGGTACGGTAGCTCCAGGCCAGTTCGAGCGCGGCCACGTTGCCGCGATTGATCTGCGACAGGCTCGAGTAATGCGAGCCCCCGGGGCCGCCGCCATAGTGTTGCCAGTCGTCACGATCAGTGGCCACCGCGCCGGTTGCGGCCAGCAGCGCCGCGAGCGCGGCGGGCACGAGGGCGGGTCGGGCGGTTCGCCGGGCAGGTTCTGTCATGGCGTATCTCTGCAGTGCAAGGTCAGGACGGGTCGGCCAGGGTCCGCAGTTTACCGGGCGTGACGGAAATGCGGCGACAGTGCGCCCGCCAGCAGGCCGAGGGCAGGCATCGGTGGCGGGGTCGCGGTCCCGGTTTGTCTCCCTGCGGGCTCAGAAACCGTGACGAGGGCACCTGCGGAGCCACTCGACCCTACGGGTCGCCCGCCGGGTAGAAGACCATGCGGTCAATGCCGACGAAATAACCCGTCGACTGTGGATACCGGCCGCTGATCATGAAACTGACCTTGTGGACCCCGGGCTGCAGCGAGAACTTGCCGGCCTGCATGGGCCCCGGGGCCATCACGTCCGTGGTAAAGCCGGAGAACTTCACCGGCGACGGCGTGCCATCGACTTCGACACTGAGGTCCGCGTAGTCGGGTGCGCGCGTCAGATACAGCTCCAGGGCATAGGTAGCCGCAGCCGGCACATCGACGAGCAGGTCGAGCACGCCGCCGGTCGCCCCACCGGTCCAGAACAGCTGGGCGTCGCCGCTCCACCCCGCGCCAAACCCCGCCATGCCCTGGACATCAACCTTGCCTGCGTTCACGACGGCCTTGCCGGCCTGTGCCAGTTGTTCGGCCTCGATCGAGAACATGGCGGCCGGGGCCGCGTTGG
>JAKLLP010000188.1 GCA_023150055.1 Gammaproteobacteria bacterium
TGCAGGTTGTATGGACATAACCGGCGCGGGTAGAGTTCTCTTTGTGTAGCCAGAGTGCTGCTGATGGCCGGCAAGCGTTTGACTATTGGCATGATGCGCGCGAACAGGCGCCCGGGGGCCAATGCAAAAGCTCACGCCCATGCTGCTCACGTGTTCGGGGCGGACTTCATGTTCTTCAACCCGACCGGAGTCGACCTGGACAAGAACACGATCACGGGTTGGCGATACGACAAGACCCGCTGGCGCCGCGGCGAGATGCCGTTGCCGGATGTGATCATCAATGACCAATCCTCGGCGAAGTACCGGAAGATCTGGAACGCTTTGTCGCGCCGGGTGCCATTCACGTCGCCGCCTATCGGCGATAAGGCCGAGGTGTTTCAGCGGATGACGGACGGTGGCTTCTACCCGGAACTGCAGCTACCGACTGTGCGCCTGTCGTCGTTCCGGGATGTCGAGGACTTCCTGGGTCTTCACCGGAAGATCGTGCTGAAGCCCCAGGAAGGCTCCCAGGGCAGGAAGGTGACCTTTCTTGGCGTCGAAGAAAATGGATTCAGGATCAATACCGGCACGTCCTGGGAACTGTTCGATGCCGATCAGCTTCGTGCTTTCTATCGCGACAATTTCCGCAAGGAGGAATTCGTCGCACAGAAGTACATCGATTCAACGGACAGGAACGGGATTCCCTTCGATATCCGTCTGCACGTCCGGCGGAACCGCACGGGAAAATGGTCGGTGATCCGCATCATGCCGAGACTCGGCGCGGGCCGCTCGATCACCTCCAACCTGGCCGCTGGGGGCAGTATTGCGGCCTTGAAGGCATACCTCGGCATGCAGTTCGGTGAGGTCGATGGCGCCAGGGTCGAGAAAGATCTCCGTGTGCTTGCCGCGCAGATGCCCGAGCGCTTCCAGGCGCTGTATCTCGACCGCAGGCTCGACGCACTGGGCATCGACATCGGCCTGGATTCCAGCGGCAAACCATGGCTGTTCGAAGTCAACGATTTTCCCGGAACCACCATTTCTGCGCTGGAGGCGGCGATCGCCCGGGTGGGTTACGCGCTGTATGTCGCGGAGCATCCATCTGAAACGAAAACCTCTCAGTCCGTATGGCAAGGGATGACATGACACCATTTTTGTCGATCCGGCTGAGCGCTGTAGAACAAGAGGAACTGAATCGCGGGCGGAGGCGGCGCAACACGAGTGCAGGCCTGCGCCTGCGCGCGCCGATCGTGCTGGATAGTGCTGGATTGTGCACGGGGTTGTTGGGCAAGCACATTGACCAACGGCACCAGACGAGCCCGCAGACCGTCAACATTCAGCGCATGCGCTTTGCCAAACCGGGGTCTGGCGGGGCTGTCGTATCCACCCCGGCCTGCACAGCTGCGTCGCGATGACGATGCTCAGGTCCAGCACGGGTTGGGCGCGATCCTGCACCCTGCTTGCAGGCTCAGCGAGAAACGGCCGACGGCCCCGGCGCCTTGCCGAACGCCATTCTGAAGCGGCTGAGATCGTAGAAGTTCACGGTGCCGTTGCCGTCGAAGTCCGCGTCCGCGTCTGTCGAGCCGAAGCGCTGCCGGAAGAGCGTAAGGTCGGCGAAGTTGACGAAGCCGTCGTCGTTGAGATCGGCATCGCACATGTTGCCGAAACCGTCGGCGTTGGTGTCCCGCTGACTGTGGCCGGCCGGGTCCGTGAGCGTGGTGCCATTGGCCACGGCAAGGCAGTTGTCGCGATCATCGCGCACGCCGTCCCCGTCGGTATCCGGCACCGGGACGCTCACATTGACGGTAATGCGGTGCGGTGTCGACTCGCTGTTTCCCGCGTTGTCGGTCGCCTGCGCGGTGATCGTGTTCGGCCCGTCCCGCAGCCCGTCAAGAATCGCGCACCAGTCGAAGCCGTTGGCGGCCAGCGTCGCGGACACGCCGTTCACGGTGACCGATGCGACGCCGCCCTGATCGAGCGCCACGCCGCAGACCTCGAGCGAATCATCTTCTGCGCCGACGTTCGTCCCCGATTGCGGCCTGAGGATGATGGTTGCGGGAGGCAGCGAATCGACCTGGTGCTCCAGTGGGCTTGCCGGCCAGTCGATGGCGCCTTCCGCGTATCTGACGGCTCCGCGTCCCTCGAGCAGCACACCGTCGACATCCATGACGCCTGTCGCCTCGCTGAATGCGAGCCCGGCAGGAATCCCGGGCAATGTCAGGGACTGGCGCTCCGGCACGAAGATGCGGTCGAGGCCGGCGCCGGCCGCGTCGTGATGGACTAGCAGCAGCAACGGGTCGGTCCGCACGTTGTCGCCCTCGGTGCCTGCCCATGCGGCGTTCTGCTGGCCGCCGCTGTTGACGAACGTCGGTGTCAGCATGGTGACGTTGCGGAGGTGGTGCACGATCGGGCTTCCGTCGACGCCCGACTGGCTCTTGGCATCGAGCCGAAAGGCGAGCTCCGAGTTTGCGATCTCGATATCTTCGTAGAGGAAGGTGCCGTGGCCGCCGAGGTAGGTCATGAAGGTCCCGTGCGGTCCCACGCGATCGAAAAAGGCGTTGCGCACCAGGTGGGGCCCGGGAAACTGGTTGTAGAACCCGTAGGAGCTGTCGAGCACGTTAACCCCGTCGAAAATGACGTTGTCGCCACTGATGTCGATCGAGTAATGCGCTCGCCAGACGCGCGAATCGCGGAACAGGAGCGCATCTCCGTCCGGATAACGCGCGCCACGGATCCACGGGCCCCAGCCCCAGACGGAGTGGACCTCGAGTCCTGCGATCAGCCCGCCCGAGACCTCCCGTACGTCCACCGTGCTGCGACTGCCGTCCGGTTGCAGCATCTCCGTCCACATCGGCTCCGCCCCCGGCGCGTAGTCGAGGATGAAGCTCATGTCGTTGTCGCACTCGGCGAACGTGTTCTGGTACAAGAAATTGCGCGCGTTGGCTGCCCAGTAGCACGCGCCGCGGTTCCCGTCGTAGGCGAGGGCCTGATTCGGCAGAGGATCCGTCACGTAGGACTGGACGCCGAGGTTGCCGGCGAGCAGGTTGTAGACCTCGGCGCCGTTTTCGAGAAAGAAACCGTGCCCGAGCGCGCCGAAACCCACGTTGTCGCGGATCGTCAGGTAGGCTGCGCCATGGACCGACACCCAGCGGTTGGCTGAATCCCAGATAGACGCCCCGACCAGGTAACTGCCGCGCATCGTGTCGTCGACGAGATGGAAGTGCAGCGGATAGCGCCCGAGGAGGCCTTCCTTGCCGAGATGGCGGAACTCGGCATGACTGATTGCCGCCGCAGAGTAGCGATGGAACATGGTGTGACCGCGCGTGCCGTCAGGATCCGCGCTCTCGATGATCACGTTCCTGGAAAGGTTCGCCACTTCGCCGCGCCGGTCGATGTCATGAGGTCCGCCGCGGTGCGAGTATGCGAGCGGCCGGTCGAGCGAGACGGTCCGTCCGTCGGCGGAGACCGCCATGACGAAACGTTTCTCGGTCTCGGGCTGCAGTTCGCCACCCCTGATGCTGTGACCCTCGAAGCGTCCAGGCGGCGCGAGCGTCCCGACGACGATGATCCGGTCACCCGCGGCCCAGTCGACCGCCGTATCGAGTTCGATCGCGGTTGCCCCTGCAGGTGCCGTTACGGCGAGTTCGGTCCAGGCCGGCGCGACCACGGCGCCATGCAACTCCACCCGACCGCCGTGGCTGATGAGAGCCGGACCGCACCCGGCATCCAACTCATCGGACCCGTGCAGCCGGATCAACGCCGTGACGCCGCGTGGCACCGGTTGGGATTGCGTTCCGATCTCCAGTAGCGGCTGTGCGCCGCTCGGCGCCTCGTGCAGCGTCACGTCGCAGGGATTGCGCATGTCGAGGGGGTGATCGGGACCGAGGACCAGCAGGCCGACCTCGAGCCGGGTCGAGCGATCAGCAGCGAAAGCCAGAGCGCCGTGGATCAGGATCGACCCGATGACCTCGGCGGAATCCACGTCGTAGCGCACCCGGTGCGCGGCCTGAATGCGCACGGCGTCGCCGGCTGCCGGCACGACGCCGCCGATCCATGTCGCGGCCTGCGACCAGTCGCCGTCAGCGGCGCTCTCGATCGTCGCCGCCTGCGTGACCAAGGCGAGCGGCCCCAGCAGCAGCGCCAGATACCTGGCGGTCCTGCGCCGCCATGCCGACACCCGTCGATTCATTCCCCCCTCCGGACCTGTCCTGCGCTGTCGGGCTGGACCGGCCAATGGTCCTGTTCGTGAACTTGCGGCGCAGTATTACAGGGTATGGCGCCCAATTCCCGATTAAACTCGACCCGGAAACCGCGACGGTGGCAGTGAGATACGATTAGCGGCGGCCGCGTCGTCAGCAACGCTGTGACCGACCCGCGGATGGAAGTTCCATGTATACGCGCTTTCTGGCCGCAGCCATCCTGCTGATCACCCTGCCCGCCGTGGCAGACGAACCGACACTGGAGGAACTGGAGGCGGCCTGCGAGGCAGCCCGCCAGGCCAAGCTCGAGCCGCTGCGGGAACAGGAAATCGCGAAATGCAAGGCCGATCGCCACAACGATCCGGCCTGGTGCGAGCGCTTCTACAGGGGCTACGGCGAGGGCGGCCGCCACTTCGACGGGCGACCGATCCCCCGCCTGTTCGATGACCTGCCCGAGTGCGTGGCGGCCCACGAAGCGCGTCGCAGGAAATCGCGGCGCTGAACGGTCGCGACACCGAACCGCGCCTCTGACCTGCCGCGCAGACACGGGCATTGAACCGCTGACCAGGTGCTGGCACCCAACTGCGACAGCACGCTCCCGCATGGGCCGTGCCTTCGATCCGCTATACGCCTGAGACGGTCGGAACTGCCGGCGTAGAGATACGTGTGGTCGAAACTGCTGTCGTCCACCGGATTCACCGTCGGCAGCCGCCCGTTGCCCCATCCCGAGATAGGGGGCTTCGACATAAGACTCCGGGAAGCGGCCTGCACCTGCAGCGGCAAAGGACTATGATGAAAAGAT
>JAKLLP010000189.1 GCA_023150055.1 Gammaproteobacteria bacterium
GGGGCGCAGCCGCCGGCGGCGACGCGGTCGGCGCCGGGTGGGCGGATGTCATGCCCGGGGCGGACGGGGTGGGCGGCGGTGCCTCGAGCAGCGGCGCCACCTCGGCGACCGGCAGCCCGCGGTCGAGCAGGGCCTGCAAACCGGCGGCGTCCTGGGCGGCCATGGCCCGGCCGATATCGGCCAGGGTCATGTTCAGCAACTCGCCGCGCTGCTGTAAGTCCTTGACTCCTCTAATGAATTGGAGCCGCCGCAGGGTCTCGGCCGGGTAGCGGGTATTGGGCCCGCGGCGCCCGGGCCGCTCGATCAGCCCCTGTTGGATGTAGTAGACGATGGTGCGCCGGTCGAAGCCCGTTTCGCGCTCGAGCTCGGCGACAGAATAGCTGCGACCGGACAACATATTGAAAGCCTAGTGAAGTGTATAAACACTGTCAATAAATGACGACTCGGCATCATCGCAGGTCAGCCAAACCCGCTGACCGGGCGGCAGGGTGCCTGGCGCCGGATATGGCGTGCACCTGTGCCAGAGCTGCAATTGATCGGCGCTGAAGCGCCTCCCACAGGTTGCTCTCCGGTGCCGCGGTGAACGAAGCCGTGTGGGAGGGACTTCAGTCCCGACCCGGTGCGCAGACTGCTCTCAATAGAGCGCTGACCGTCATCGCGCACCGACCTTAAGCGTGTACCTCAACCAGAGCTGCTTAATTGGCTGGCGCTGTCAACTCAGCGGATAGGCGTGGATGCCGTAGAGAAAAGCAAGGTAATCGACGAACCAGGTGAGCTGCGCGAGCATGACGAGGACATGGAACGCTCGCCGCCGCTGCCGAAACCAGGTCACCAGTGCCGTCACCACCAGCAGCCAGACGGCCACGCCGAGCACGACGCCGAGGCCGATGGCGAAGTTGCTGCCGGTGATGCCGAAGCTGAAGATCTCCGGGCCAAAGCTGACGAGCCCCGTCACGGTGAAGTCCATGGCCGCGCCGAACGCAAGGAGCGCCACCGCGGCGGGCCGGCCATCGGAGCGGAACGACCAGCCGGTGCCGATCATGAAGAGCGCAAAGGCGATTCCGTACAGCAGCTCGGACAGGGACATGGCCCGGCAGGCATCAGGCGAACCAGCGTGAGCCGGGATACTTCCGCGCGAGCCGGCCATCGAGTCCCAGCCAGTGGCCGGACCGCGTGGTAATGAAAATCAGGCTCAGGAGATAGAAGGGGATGAGCGAGGCGTCGTAATAGCCGCCGAGCGAAAAATTGACCAGGATGAACAGGCCCACGGCCGCGGCCCAGCGCGTGGTCAGGCCGAGCAGGAGCGCCACACCGACGTACAGTTCGCCGAACGTCACCACCCAGGCGACCGCCTTGTAGAGCGGAATCGCGAAGAGCTGCAGATACGCCACCTGGAAACTGTCGGGCGGCATCTCGGTGAGTCGGTCCTCGAAGATGCGCAGCAGGATGTCCGTGCTGAGCCAGTCCTTCCTGACCTTGTTGATGCCGGCGGCGAGCCAGAACACGCCGAACAACAGCCGGAAGACGACATTGAGCACGATGCCGGCGAGCCGCAGTGGATGCCGGCGCAGAAAGCTGCCGGACCAGACGCGGGTATCGGCTGCTATGGCGCTGCTCATGGTGAGATCCTCCCCTGCGTTTTGGTGTCGATCACGGTGAGCGCATCCCACAACGGGAGTCGCTCGCAATAGCCGATCTCGAGTGCGTCCTCGGTGCGCTGCCAGCGCCGCACCCGCCGCTCGATGGCATGGCCGTCCGTGATGGTCAGCAGCGCCGGTTCGAGCGCGACCCGCACCTGCGCCGCGAGCGGCGGCGACCAGGCGCCGTCCTCGACCCGGTAGACCGTCACCGGCCGCTCGTGCCCGGCGGCGAGAGTCGCCGAGCTGAAATTGGCGATGAACCATTCCCAGATGGTGGAGACCTGGGACCAGAAGGTGCGCGTGTGCAGGTGGTAGAGCGTGAAGCTGCCGGCATCGGGAACGGCCGTCGGCGCGATCGGCTCGGATGTCGCCTGGCACAACACCATCGCCTCGCACATCGTGCAGATTTCCCCGAACTGGCCGACCAGGAGATAACCCTCGTATTGCTTCTGGTTCACCTGGCTCGCCGCCGGCAGCGCGAGCGCGATGAGGAGGACGGCGGTGAGCCGGGCCGGCAGGCCCGGCAACCGCAGTCTGGTGGTTGCGTTCATGCGCGATTACCTCCGCGGTCGTGCATTGCCGGTGCGAGTACGATTCCCGGTGCGCCGTGCCGGCCTAGACCGCCCGGGCCCGGGGTCTTCCGGCATGAGCTGCGCCAGCTCCCGCACCATGTCGAGCGCGTCCTGCCAGCCCTCGTTCGTGTCGAGGCGCAGGCCCATGAAATGCGGTGCGCGCCGCGAACGCATCGCCAGGTACACGAGCGCGGCGTACATGACCACGATGACCCGGCGATGGTCGCGGCGGCGATAGCGGGCGTCGCCGAGCATGGCGGCCATGAAGGGGCGACGGTGCCGGTCGCGCGCCTCGCCGAAGGCCTCCGAGACGTCCGACTTCGCCGTCAGTTCCTCGGCGAGAAACTCCAGGTTCACCGGGTTTGCGCGCAGGTGTTCGGCGACGGCGACGAGCTCGTCGCTGATGCGCGCGCGAAACTCCCGGTCGCCGCCTGCCGCGTCGTCCTCTCTCGCGGTTTCGTCCGCGAGACCGGCCCAGAAGCCCCGTCGTTGGCTCCACGCCCGCACCAGGCCCGCCAGGTCGCCGAAATACCGATACAACAGCGGCTTGCCGACGCCCGCCGCGGCCACTACGGCATTGACGCTGAGATTGCGCAGCCCGTCGCGCTGGAGCACGTTCTCGAGCGCATCGAGCAGCGCGTTCTCCGTGGCCTCGCGGCTGACCGAGACTGCGACCGCCTGTATACCCGCGTTCATGGCGGCCGATGTTACTGGCCGGTAACATCGGTTGCAAGCTGCAGCCTCGACCAGCCGCGCGAAGCGCTGCGCTCTGGCTATACTCGGCCCGACCGGTGTCCGGGAGAGGCCTCCATGCACGTACGACATCTGCTGATCACGTTCCTGAGCATTCTCACCATCGTGTCGTCGACCGCCGATGCGGCGCCGGTGGCCGAAGCCGGGCGGGTACCGATCGACCTCAGGCGCACCACGCTCATCGTGCGCGACATGGACACGAGCCTGCGTTTCTACCGGGACACTCTCGGGCTGCGCGTCGCCTACGACCAGGTGATCCGCACGCCGCGGGATGCGCCCGACGACGAGTCCGCGCAACGCTCGCTGCGGCTGGTGTTCCTGCAGGCCAACGACGACTTCATCGGCATGATCGGCCTCATCCAGTACTACAAGCCGTTCAAGACTCCGGCTCGCGCGCCCGAGCCGTTCAGCATCGGCAGCATGGTGTTCGTGTTCAACACGAGCGATGTCGAACGCCGCTTCGAGGCGGCGCGCCGCCTGCCCGGTGTGCGCGTGGTCGATGAACCGACGAAAACGACCTATCCGGGCTATGGCGGCGAGGGCGTGATCCCCGTCATCGTCAGTACGCTGACCGACCCCGACGGCTATACCGTCGAGCTCAACGAGTTGCTCGTCGAGCAGCCGCAGCGCAAGCGCCCGGAATCCTGACGCGCGCCAGCGCCGGCAAAAAAGACCCGCAACAGCGGCGCGGGCCCGAACTTGGGAGGAGCGTGAACCGGTCAGGGACGCTGGTTGCGTCGCACGTAATCGCGCGCCAGTTCCTCGAGGGCGAGCGTCTTCAGGCCGATGGTCTTCGCTTCCGCCACGGCGGTCTCGAGCGGGACGCCGCCATCGAGTACCCGCCAGGGAATCCAGGCCGCCCCCACCCGGTTGCCCGAGGCGCAATGCAGGAGCAGGGGCTCCCGCGTTTCGTTGAGGAGCCGGCGGACTTCGCTGAAGACCGCATCGGCCTCCTCCGGCGAGCCATTCCACGGCACTCGGTGATAAGTGAGGCCGAGACGCTCGGCCTCAGCCGCCTCGTCGAAACCTGCTGGTTCGGCTGGCATACGCAGATTGATGATCGTGCGTATGCCGCGCTCGTGCGCCAGCGCAAGGTCGGCCGCAGCCGGCTGGGCGCCGAGCAGGTTCTCGGCGAAGGCGGTGACTCTTGCCGTGCTGCCAGGTTCGGCAGCCGCGAGAACGGGCGCTACCTCGGCGGCCAGCACTGGCAGCCCCAGCACCACGAGAAAAAGCGCCGAAATTACAGAGTGGCTTTTCATGATGGGTTTCTCCCTGCGGTAATCATCATATAACCCCAACGTCCTGGCGGTGCCACAGGCCCTGCGCGGGAGTGCTGTACCGCTGACGCCCGGCTGTCCCGGGCATCCCTGTCGGCCGGCCTGCACAAGCCGGGTTTGCGGCACCCCGGCGCCGTGCCTGCCGGCTTCTCGAGGGCCCCGGCGGCGACCTGCTAAGCTCGGTCCGCCATGGAATTCAGCAGTGCGAGCATGGGAACGGGCTGGCTGGCGCTCGGCGCTGCACTGCTCCTCGTGATACTTCTGCAGGCGGCGCGAACGGCCCCCTGGGGGCGACTGCGCCAGGGCGAGATGCAACATGCCTATGCGGCCGGCTGCGTAGCGCTGATGCTGCTCTGGTCGATACGCACCGGCTTCGGTCCCGCGCCCGGCTATCATTTTTTCGGGGTCACGACGCTGACGCTCATGTTCGGCTGGCAGCTCGCCTGCCTTGCCGCCATTCCCGTGCTCGCGGCGAGTTGCCTGCTCGGCACCAGCGAGTGGGCGGCGTTCGGCATGAATGCGCTGGCGCTCGTCGTGCTGCCGGCGGCGGTGACCTGGGGGTTGCTGCGGCTTTGCCGGCAGATCCTCCCGCACAATTTTTTCATCTTCATTTATCTGAACGCATACCTGGCCGCGGCCTGCGCAATGGCGCTCGCCACGCTGGCCACCGCGAGCGTTCTTGCCGTTGCCGGCACCGACATGACGGGCACCCTCT
>JAKLLP010000018.1 GCA_023150055.1 Gammaproteobacteria bacterium
CCGAGCCGGTGGTCCAGCGGCAGGGGCTCGACCGGATCGTGGTGCAGTTGCCGGGCGTCCAGGACCCGGCACAGGCCGAGCGCGTGCTCGGTGCCACGGCAACGCTCGAATTCCGACTGGTCTGCGCGGACGAGAATCCGGTCGAGGCAGACCGCAGGGGGCGGGCGCCCGTCGGTTGCGAGTTGTACCGCGACCGGACCGGACGGCCCGTGCTGCTCAGGCGCCGGGCCATCGTGACGGGCGATCAGCTGATCGACGCCGCGCAGGCCTTCGACCAGGGAATACCCGCGGTGTCCGTCCGTCTCGACAGCAAGGGCGGCCGCGAGATGCTCGATGTCACCAAGGCCAATCTGAACAAGCCGATGGCCGTGCTTTTCGTCGAACAGAAACGGGAGCGCGTGGAGCGCGACGGCGAAATCATCGAGGTGCCGAAGGAGGAAAAAGAGGTCATCAACGTCGCGACCATCAGGGGCGTTTTTTCCAACAACTTCCAGATCACCGGCCTCGACATCATCGAGGCGCGCGACCTGGCCCTGCTGCTGCGCGCGGGGTCCCTGGCCGCCCCGATCTTCAAGGTCGAGGAGCGGACCATCGGCCCCAGTCTCGGGCAGGACAATATCGACAAGGGTCTGAACGCGCTCCTGCTCGGCCTGGCCCTGGTTGCCGTATTCATGGCGGTCTATTACAAGGCCTTCGGTCTCGTGGCCAACGTGGCGCTGGTTGCCAATATCGTGCTGCTCATCGCGCTGCTGTCCGTGTTGCAGGCCTCGCTGACTTTGCCGGGCATCGCCGGCATCGTGCTGACGGTGGGCATGGCCGTGGATGCGAACGTGCTCATCAACGAGCGCATCAGGGAGGAACTGCGTAACGGCAACTCCCCCCAGGCGAGCATCTATGCGGGTTACGAGAAGGCTTTCGCGACGATTGCCGACGCAAATCTCACCACCCTGATAGCCGGGCTCGTGTTGTTCGCGTTCGGGACCGGGCCGATAAAGGGCTTTGCCGTCGTGCTCTGTCTGGGCATCGTGACCTCGATGTTCACCGCAATTGTCGTCAGCCGTACCCTGGTCAATGCCATCTGGGGCGGACGACGACTCGAAGGCCTCCCGGTCTGAAGGCAGGCAAAAATGGAACTGTTCACCAAGGTCAGTCACGTCCCGTTCATGCGCTATGCGCGCGTGATCACTACTATCTCGTTGATACTGACGATCGTCAGCATCGTTTCTCTGCTGGTGCGGGGACTCAACTTCGGTATCGATTTCACCGGCGGTGTGTTGCTCGAAGTCGGGTATGCGCAGGCTGCCGATCTGCAGACCGTCCGCCGCCAACTCGCCGCTGGCGGGCATCCGGACGCGCAGGTGCAGAACTTCGGCACATCGAGGGACGTCCTGATCCGGCTGCCACCGCTCGACGAGAGTGCCGGACCCGGTGAGGGCGGCAAGCTTGGCCAGGAGATCATTGCGCTGCTGCGGGCGTCGGATCCCGGGGTCGACCTGCGCCGCGTCGAGTTCGTGGGTCCGCAGGTCGGCAAGGAATTGACCGAACAGGGCACATTGTCCGTGCTCGCGGCGCTGCTTCTCATCCTCGTCTACGTGATGTTTCGCTTCCAGTGGAAATTTGCCCTGGGAGCAGTCCTTGCGACCGCGCACGATGCGATCATGACTGTCGGCATTTTCTCGTTATTCTGGATTCCGTTCGATCTGTCGGTGGTCGCCGCGGTCCTGGCACTCGTCGGTTACTCGCTCAATGACACGGTGGTGGTCTTCGACCGCATAAGGGACCACTTTCGCACCGTGCGGCGCGGTAAAGAGGAGGACCTGATCGACCGGTCGATCAACGAGACGCTCAGCAGGACGCTGATCACGAGCGCTGTCACGCTGCTCGTCGTCATCGCATTGCTGCTTTTTGGTGGTGAGGCGCTGCGAGGTTTTTCGATCGCGCTGGCGTTTGGCATCACCTTCGGTACCTACTCGTCGATCTACGTGGCGAGCGCCTTCGCCTATTTCCTGAAGGTGGCGCCGGCAGATCTCATGCCGGCGAAGAACCAGGAGCAGGTCGACGAAATGCCCTGAGCGCGTGCTCAGAGCATGGGCATGAACAGGCTTTTCAGGGCGTCGTGGACCTTGGGCGCACCAGCCAGCACGTTACCGGTCTGCAGCGGATCCTCACCCGGAGTGAGGCTGCTGATGATGCCGCCGGCTTCCTGGATCAGGAGCGCGCCAGCGGCGATGTCCCACACGCTGAGCCCGAATTCCCAGAATCCGTCCAGCCGGCCTGCAGCCACATAGCAGAGGTCGAGGGCGGCGGAGCCAGGGCGGCGCACGCCGGCGGTGGTTTCCATCACCGCGCGCAGCATTTCCATGTACTGTGGCAGCCATTCCACGTTGCTGCGGTAGGGGAAGCCGGTGCCGATCAGCGCGCCATCGAGCCCCGGCCGGGCACTCACCCGGACGCGCCTGCCGTCGAGCTGGGCACCACTGCCCCGCATGGCCGTGAACAGCTCCTGCCGGCACGGATCGTACACGACCGCGACCTGTAGCTGATCGCGCACCTTTAGCGCGATCGATACCGAGAAGACCGGAAAGCCGTGGAGGAAGTTTGTGGTGCCGTCGAGCGGATCGATGATCCAGACACACTCGTCTCCGGCATGTCTGCCACTTTCCTCGGCGAGAAACCCGTGGCCCGGGTAACGCTCCCGGATACTGTCGATGATCGCAGCTTCCGCCGCATGGTCGACCTGGGTCACGAACTCGTTGCGGGCCTTGCTGCGCACCTCGATGTCGGCGACGCGGTTGAGGTAGCGCAGCGCGGTGTCGCCACCCTTGCGCGCGGCCTTGATGGCCGTATTGAGAAGCGCCTGCATGTGCGGTATCTGCCTTTGTTGCTGATCTGGCCGCAGGACGAGCGAGCGCGGCGAGCGGGCGGCCATTCTACGGCGGCGCTGGCCGCTCGTGTATCCCGTGGGCGGTGCGGACCCGCGCGAGCCCGCCCGCAAGGCGGCGATACACCTGTGCACAGCTTCCCTAGAATATGCGGCCCTTGGCCCCTCACGCCGCCCCGAGCCGTTTGCCATGACGCCTGCTGACATTCGATTCGTGCTGTTCGAGCCGACCCACCCGGGAAATATTGGTGCCGTGGCCAGGGCCATGAAGACCATGGGGCTGAGCGACCTCGTGCTCGTCAACCCGGTCGACTGTGAGGGCCCGGAGGCGAGGGCGCGCGCCTCGGGCGCAGCCGACGTGCTCGAGGCCGCCACCCGGGTGAGCAGCCTTGCCGCGGCGATCAGCGGCTGCGGACTTGTCATTGGCGCGAGCGCGCGCCACCGCCGCCTGGGGATGCCCGAGCTGGCCCCCCGGGAATGTGCCGAGAACCTGGTGCGGGCGCGCAGGGTGGCCCCAGCTGCCGTGGTATTCGGGCCGGAACGCGCCGGTTTGACCAACGCGGAACTCGATCTCTGCAATGCCATCGTGTTCATTCCCGCGAACCCGGCCTACAGTTCGCTGAATCTCGCGGCGGCAGCGCAGGTCATCGCCTGGGAGATTCGCTGCGCGGAAGGCATCACTCTCCCTGATCCTGCCCCGGAATCGCCGCCGGCGACTGCGCAGGACATGGACCTGTTCTACGATCACCTGCAACGCGTGCTCGAATCGAGCGGTTTCCTCGATCGCGGCAATCCGCGTCAACTCATGAGGCGTCTGCGCCGCCTGTTCAATCGTGCACGGCTCGACCAGAACGAGCTGAATATCCTGCGCGGCATCCTCGCTGCGGTTGCTCCCGGGTCCGGGGAACGCTCCTGGCGCGGTGCGGTCGAAAGCAGGCCGCAAGACGACCAGCCGTGACGTTATATCTCGATTACGCGGCCTCCACGCCGGTCGATCCCCAGGTGGCCGAGGCGATGGACCGTGTGCTGAGAAGCGACCTGCTGCAGGCCAACCCCGCGGCACGCCACGCGCGCGGACGCGCGGCCCGTGCATGCGTGGAGGCGGCACGCCTGGATGTCGCGCGGCTGATTGGTGCCGCTGGCGAGGAAATCATCTGGACCTCGGGTGCTACCGAGTCGAACAATCTCGCCGTCATCGGCGCGGCGCGTTTCCGTGCAGGCAGGGGTCGGCACCTCGTCACTTGCGTGACCGAGCATCCCTCGGTGACCGCCGCTTTCCGTCATCTCGCGACGCAGGGATTTGCGGTTACCTGGCTCGAGCCGGGTATCGACGGGATTCTCCCCCCGGAACAGGTGGCCGCAGCGCTGCGACCCGATACCACTGTCGTCTCGGTGATGCACGTGAACAACGAGACCGGTGTCGTGCAGGACGTGGCCGCGATTGGGGCGCTTTGCAGGTCGCGCGGCGTGCTGTTTCACGTGGACGCCGTCCAGGCGGCAGGACGTGAGCGGATCGATGCCCGCGAGCAGGGCATCGATCTGCTGTCGCTGTCGGCGCACAAGATGTACGGGCCAAAAGGGGTTGGTGCCCTTTACGTCAGCATGGACACGGCACGGCGGGTGGAGCCTCTGCTGTTCGGTGGCGGGCAGGAGCGGGGGATGCGGCCGGGGACAGTAGCCACGCACCAGGTCGTCGGCATGGGCGTGGCCGCCAGGCTGGCGGGCGAACACCTTACTGCGGATTCCGCGGGAATTCGCCTGCTGAGAGACGAGCTGTGGACACGACTTGGCGATTTGCCCGGTGTGTTGTTGAATGGACATCCCACGCGGCGCGCCTGCCATATTCTGAACGTCAGTGTCATCGGCGTGGAAGGCGAGAGCCTGTTGTATGGGCTGCGCGATCTCGCCGTCTCGGCCGGATCGGCCTGTGCATCCGGCGATGGCGAGCCTTCGGCCGTACTGCGTTGTCTTGGCCGCAGCGATGAGCTCGCGCGCAGCTCGGTGCGCTTCAGCCTCGGGCGTGGTAATACGCTGGCCGATGTGGACTGCGCAGCCGACCGGTTCAGCGCAGCAGTCGCGCACCTGCGGCGGTTGTCGCCTGCCACGCCTGGCTGAGGGGCAGACAGTGGCGGACGAGTATCCAACCCCGGTCGCGCGTTACTTCAGCGCCCCGGTCAATGTCGGGCCGCTACAGGCCCGTGGGGGACCTGCCCTGCGCGGTGAGGCGGGCCAAATTGAGGCCGGTGCCTGGGTCGTATTCGAAGCCATTGTCGAGAACAGGGTCATCGGGCAGCTAGTGTTCCAGGCCTATGGCTGCCCTTATGTCATAGCCGCCTGCTGCCGCGTGACCGAGCTGTTGAGAGGCTGCCATGCAGGTGAAGCAGCCGCGGTGACGGCGCAGCGGCTCGCCGCCGATCTCGACATACCGGTCGGGAAACTGGCTAGCCTGCTGATTATTCAGGATGCCTTGCGGAACTGCTTTCGGGATTGGGATACTACGCCCCCCGCCGTCGCCCCATAGGATGCATGGTCCTCTGTCCGGCCGTAGCCGAGGCAGCCGATACGTGACGGTTCATTTTTTTATCCATGTTTTTCAGGGAGATATGATGTCTATTGAGAGAACCCTCTCGATTGTGAAACCCGATGGCGTGCAGAAAAACCTGATCGGCGAGGTGTACCGGCGTTTCGAAAAAGCGGGGCTCCGCATCGTCGCCGCGCGCATGGTGCAGCTCAGCCGGGCACAGGCCGAGGGCTTTTATGCCGTGCATCGGGAGCGGCCATTTTTCAAAGACCTGGTGCACTACATGATTTCTGGACCCATCATGGTGCAGGTACTCGAAGGTGAGAAGGCGATTGAGCGTAACCGCGAGATCATGGGCGCCACCGACCCAAAGAAGGCCGCGCCGGGAACCATTCGCGCGGATTTCGCCGCCAGCATCGAGGAGAACGTCGTGCACGGCTCGGATGGTCCGGATACTGCCAGGCAGGAGATCGGCTTTTTCTTCAGCCAGAGCGATCTGTGCCCGCGGCTGCGGTGAGGTGAGATGAACGACCCGGCCCTCAGTCTGCTCGGGCTGCCGCGCCGTGACCTGGAGCAGTTTTTCGTCGGCATTGGCGAGAAACCGTTCCGGGCGCGACAGGTCATGAAGTGGATCTACGGCCGGGGCGTCACAGATCCCGGACAGATGACCGACCTGGGGCTGGCGCTACGCCACGACCTGGCGGCGCGTGCACCCATCCGGCTGCCCGCTGTGCTGACGACGCAGGAGTCGGCCGATGGCACGGTGAAGTGGCGCCTGGATGCCGGTTCGGGCCAGGTGATCGAGACGGTATTCATTCCTGAGCCCGGACGGGGGACGTTATGCGTGTCCTCGCAGGTCGGCTGCGCCATGAATTGTCCATTCTGCGCGACCGGCCACCAGGGCTTCAACCGCAACCTGTCCGCCGCGGAAATCATCGCCCAGGTGCTGTTGGCGCGCCGGGATCTCGGCGATCTCGATGAGGGACGTTCGCCGATCACCAACGTGGTCTTCATGGGCATGGGCGAGCCGCTTGCCAACTTCCGCTCCGTCGTCCAGGCCTGCGACATCCTGGTCGATGACCTCGCCTGCAAGCTGTCACGTCGCCGTGTCACGGTCAGTACCTCTGGTCTCGTGCCGCAGATCAAGCGTCTCGCGAGCGAGTCCCGCGTCGCGCTGGCGGTGTCCCTGCATGCGCCGGACGATGAGCTGCGTAATCGGCTGGTGCCGATCAACCGCATGCATCCGATCGCTGAATTGCTGGCGGCATGCTGGGCCTATGTGGAGGCGACCAATACCCGGGAGATCACCGTCGAGTACGTGATGCTCGACGGCGTCAACGACTCGCCCGAGCATGCCCGGCGACTTGCTTCGCTCCTGCGCGGCAGGCCTGCAAAGCTGAACCTCATACCGTTCAATCCGTTTGCCGGTGCGGGTTTCCGGCGTTCAGCGCCGGAAGTGATCGAACGGTTCCGCAACCTGCTGTCGGCATCTGGAATCGTGACTGTCACGCGGCGGACCCGGGGCGACGACATCGCGGCCGCCTGCGGGCAGCTGGCCGGCCAGGTCGATAACCGCGTCCGGACACCGCTCGGCAGCAGGCACGGGGAGGACCTGTGGAATTAACAAGATACAGGTTCCTGGTGGCACTGGGCGCGGCCGTGCTCATGCTCAGTGCGGGCTGTGTGTCGAGCGACTTGAAGAAGTCATCGACTTCACCCAAGGAAGCCGCGCAGTTGAATATGCAGCTCGGTATCAGCTATCTGCGCAAGGGCGACCTGAAGTCCGCCCAGGAAAAGCTGGAGAAGTCCATTGCCGACGACGATAGTCTGGCAACGGCTTTCCAGGCGCTGGGGCTGGTTTTCGAGCGACTGGGCGATTTGCCGGGTGCGGAACGGAATTATCGCGAGGCAGTCAGGCTTGCGCCCGAGGATCCGGATGCGCTGAATGCTCTCGGCGTTTTCCTGTGCCTGCGGAAACAGGAGCCCGAGAACGCCATGCGCTATTTCGACCGGGCGCTGGCCATTCCGCTGTCGAAGGCAGAGTCGAACAAGGCGATGCTCAACAGCAACGCAGGCCTGTGTGTGAAGAGCCTCGACCTGGCGAGGGCGGAGGGCTACCTGCGCAACGCGCTTAACTTCGACCCCAGCTACAAGGACGCATTGTTGCTGCTCGCCGACGTGAGTTACAGCCGCTCGAATTATCTGCAGGCGCGAGCGTTCCTCGAGCGGTACCTCGCCGCAAACCGGGTGACGCCCGATGCCCTGTGGATCGGCGTCCGTGTGGAGAGGGCGCTCGGGCAGACGGCGGTGGCCCGGGAGTACGCGGAGCGGCTGAAGAAGGAGTTTCCGGAGTCGGTCGAAGTACGATTGCTCCTGGAAAGCGAGCGCGATGCCGGATAGCGATGCCCTGCGGGATGCGCCACCGTCACAGGCAACCAGCCTTGGACTGGGGGAGCGCTTGCGATCGGCGCGCAGGGCGCGCGCCATCTCCGTGGCGCAGATTGCCGATGCGCTGCGCGTGGAAGAATCGATCGTGCTGGCGCTAGAGGAAGAGCGGTTCGAAGCTCTCGGTGCGCCGGTATTCGTGCGTGGCCACCTGCGCCGGTATGCCGAGGCGATCGGGCTGTCCCCGGAGACCGTGCTGGAGGCCTACCGCACCGCCGTGCCCGACAGCGACCGGTTGCCACTGGTTGCCCGCCATGGAGCCCGTACGGGTAACGTCGAGGTCGCATCCTGGGTGTACTGGCTGATTGCCGCATTGCTCCTCGTCGGGCTCGTGATCGTCCTGGGCAACGGCGGCGGCGAGACGGAGCAGGGTCCGGCTCCCCCGCAGGAGTCGCCCGCCACGAGATCTTCGCCTGCGGCAGTGTCGCCGTTGCGGTCTGCCGATCGGTTGCCGCCGGAGTCGGTCGACACGACGCCGGATGGCACAGGCCCTGCGCCGGCCGCGTTCCTCGCTGCGCCAACGGGAACCTGAGCAATGGATGCGAAGATCCAGGCGATCCGTGGAATGAGCGATCTGCTGCCGGCCGCTACCGCCGACTGGTCGAGGATAGAGGGCGCGCTGCGGGCCGTGCTCAGCGGCTACGGCTACCGGGAGATTCGCGTACCGCTCCTCGAGCGCACCGAACTGTTCAGCCGTTCTATCGGCGAGGTCACCGACATCGTCGAGAAGGAGATGTACACGTTCGATGACCGCAACGGCCAGAGCATCACGCTGCGACCTGAAGCGACCGCGGGTATCGTCCGCGCGGCAATCGAGAACGGCATGTTGCGCAGCCAGCGTCACAAGCTCTGGTGCGCGGGGCCGATGTTTCGCTACGAGAAGCCTCAGAAGGGCCGTTATCGGCAGTTTCACCAGCTCGACATAGAAGCGCTCGGCTATCCAGGGCCTGATATCGATGCGGAACTCATCGTAATGATCGCCAGGATGTGGCGCATGCTTGGCGTCCGCGACATGGTGCTCCAGGTCAACTCGCTAGGCACGCCGCAAGCCCGGATGCGGTATCGGGACGACCTGGTCGCGTATTTTCGACTCCGCCATGACGAGTTGGATGAGGACAGTCGTCGCCGGCTGGAACGCAACCCGATGCGGATACTCGACAGCAAGAATCCCGAGATGCGGGCGGTTGTCGCCGGGGCGCCGACAATTGCCGACTACCTCGATGACGCGTCGGCCGCGCATTTCGCGGCGCTGCGCGCATTGCTCGATCAGTGCGCGGTCCCCTACGAGGTCAATTTGCGGCTGGTACGCGGGCTCGACTATTACAATCGCACCGTATTCGAGTGGGTCACCGATCGGCTGGGCAGCCAGGGTGCAGTCTGTGCGGGTGGTCGGTACGATGGCCTCGTCGAGCAGCTCGGTGGTACGCCAACCCCGGCGATTGGCTGCGCCATTGGCATGGAGCGGCTCGTGGAGCTGTACCGGCTGGCCGGCGGCGCTGCCGCTGCCCACGCGCCGGACGTCTACGTGGTCGCCGTGGGCGATGCGGCCATGGCGGCGGCGATGCGCCTCAGCGAGAAGCTTCGCGATGAACTGCCTCGGCTGGCGCTGGAGCTCAACTGTGGCGGGGGCGGTTTTCGCGCCCAGATGCGCCGGGCTGATGCGAGCGGCGCCGCGGCCGTCGTGATACTGGGAGAGGAAGAGGTAGCTACCGGGTCCGCTGGCGTGAAACCGCTGCGTACGGGTGGGGAACAGACGGTGGTGCCATTTTGCGACCTGGCGAGCGCGCTCATGCCCTACCTCGCGAGTAACAATGATTCTGCATAACGGGAAGAAGTACCGTGGACGACAACCTGACTGACCAACAACGCGCTGAGCAGATCTGGACCTGGCTGAAGGAAAACGGCTGGTACCTCGTTGCCGGCATCGTCATCGGCCTTGGCGGGTTGTTCGGCTGGCGGCAGTGGGACGGAAACCGTCTTCACCAGGCGGAGCAGGCCTCTGCGCTGTACGCCGAGCTGCTGACGGCCCTGCGGGCCGGGCGCGCGTCGCGGGTCGAGGAGATCACTGCGGCGCTGGCGCAGGACTTTCCCTCTACGCCGTACCTCGACCAGGCCCGTCTTGCCCTGGCGCGAGTGAAGATGGATGGCAACCAGCCGGAGGAGGCAGCACGCTATCTGCGGGAGGTGGTTGGTGCTACGAGTCTGCTTTTACGGCCCGGTACCACGAGGTCCGTGGTGACGCTTTCTTTGCCATGGGGCGCACCAAGGAGGCGCGCGCGGAGTACGAGGCAGCGCTGACGGGCGTCGAGTCCGGCGTGGTGGATCCCGCCCTGATCCAGGCCAAGATCGACGAACTCAGTAGCGAGGTGACGGACCTCGATGCTGGTGTCGCTGCAGATGGCGCGGCAACCAACTGACGCCCGGCTGCAGATGCTGTCGCCGACCGCCCCGGTTTCCGTCGATAACGCCCCTGGCTCGCGGCGCCTTCTGCTGGGCGGCCTGGCCGCGGTCCTGGTCATCGGCGCTGTGCCCGGGTGCAGCTGGTTTGGTGCCGACGAGATCGACGAGAGCACTCCCGCCGAACTTGTCGACTTCGAGCCCTCCCAGCGGGTACGCAAGGTCTGGAAGTCGGGGATTGGCGATGGCAATGAAACCCTGCGGCTCGGCCTGGCCCCGGCCAGTGATGGCACCCGCATCTTCGCGGCCGATCACGACGGTCGGGTGGCGGCTTTCGATGCGGCGCGCGGTAAGCGCATCTGGCGCGTGAAGACCCGCCTGCCGCTTGCCGGTGGGCCGGGTTACGGTAACGGGCAGGTCGTCGTCGGGTCGAGCGACGGCGCGGTCGTGTCGCTGCTGGCGGAGAACGGCTCCGAGCAGTGGCGGGCCGATGTCGGCAGCGAGGTCCTGGCGGCGCCTGCGGTTGGTCGCCACGTCTACGTGCGCACTGTCGACGGCAAGCTGGTCGCGCTCAATCTGTCCGACGGCACGCAGGTGTGGTTCGTGCAGCAGACCATGCCGCGGCTTTCGGTGCGTGGCACCGGGTCGCCGGTGGTCGATCGCAACCTGGTGATCTGCGGCTTCGACAACGGGCGGGTCGCGGCCTTTGACGCCGACGACGGTTCCGTCGTGTGGGACGTGCTGGTGACTCCTCCGGCCGGGCGCACCGAAGTGGAGCGCATGTCGGATATGAACGCCAACGTGCTGGTCCTCGGTGAGGAGGTCTTCGCGGTGGGGTATCAGGGCCGTCTTGCGGCGCTGGCGCGCGAGTCCGGGCAGATACTCTGGAGCCTGGAGTTTTCGAGTTACAGTGGCCTGGGGGCCGACCTGGCCAATCTCTACGTTTCCGGCGAGGACGGCACGCTGCTTGCCGTCGAGCGGTCCACCGCGCGGGAACGATGGCGCCACGATCTGCTCAGGAACCGCGACCTGACCGCCCCCGCCGCCTACGGATCGTCGGTCGTGGTCGGCGATTTCGAGGGCTACCTGCATTTCTTCGAGGCGACCACGGGAACCCTGCAGGCACGCGTGCGCGTTGATTCCAGCCGTATCACGGCGCCGCCGCTGGTGGTCAACGACCTGGTGTATGTCATGAGCGACGGCGGCAAGTTGGCCGCCTACCGCAACGTGACACCGTCGCAGGAGAACTGACCACTGCTTCCCGTCGTCGCATTGATCGGACGTCCGAACGTCGGCAAGTCGACGTTGTTCAACCGCCTGACAGGCACACGTGATGCGCTGGTGGCCGATTATCCGGGGCTGACGCGGGACCGTCTCCATGGCTTCACCGACCCCAGGCTGCCGCCGGCGATCGTGATCGACACCGGCGGACTGGTCGAAACAGGCGACGAGATGGCGGGCCTGATGCGCCGCCAGGTCGAGCTGGCGGTCGAAGAGGCCGATGTCGTCATCATGTTGACCGATTTCCAGGCTGGCGTCGTGGCAGAAGATCGCTACGTCGCCGGTCTCGCGCGGCGTTCCGGCAAGCCCGTCGTCGTGGCGGTCAACAAGACCGAGGGTCGCGCCGCGGACCACGCGGTCGCCGAGTTCTTCGAGCTGGGTCTGGAGGCGCCCGTGGCCATCTCGGCAAGTCACGGCGATGGTGTGCGGGAGTTGTTCGAGACGGCGCTCGCGAAGACTCCAGTGGAGTCGTCACTCACCGGGGAGTTTCCGGTCGAGGGCCGCGCGGCCATTGCCGTCGTAGGACGCCCCAATGTCGGCAAGTCTACGCTCATCAATCGTCTGCTGCGGGCCGAACGAGTGCTGACCCGTGACGAGCCCGGCACCACGCGCGACGCGATTCGCATTCCGCTGGAGATCGGCGGCGAGACTTACACGCTGATCGACACCGCAGGCATTCGCCGCCAGGCGCGCGTCAGCGATGCCATAGAGAAGTTCAGCGTAGCCAAGTCGCTGCAAGCGGTCGAGGAGGCCGATGCGGTGATCGTGCTGCTCGATGCCCGCGAGGGTGTGACGGAACAGGACGCCTCGCTGATCGGCCTCATTCTGCAGCGTGGCCGTGCGCTCACGCTTGGCATCAACAAGTGGGACGGCTTGAGTGAGGGCCAGAGAAAGCGTGCCATGGAGAGTGTGGCAAGGACGCTGCCATTTCTCGATTTCGCCGAGGTGAACCCTGTATCTGCGCTCCATGGCAGCAATGTTCTCGACGTGTTTCGCGCGGCGGTCCGGGCGGCGGCGGCGGCGCAGGCAGAGCTTCCCACGCAGGAACTCAATCGCGTGCTCGAGACGATCGTCACCACGCACCCGCCGCCGATGGTGCGCCGGCACCGCATACGCCTCACCTATGCCCACCAGGGTGGCCGGCGACCGCCGCTTATCGTGATCCACGGGAACCAGACCGAGTTGCTGCCCGACAGTTACCGCCGTTACCTGGTGAACCGCTTTCGGCAGGCATTCCGTCTTGTTGGCACCCCGATCCGGATCGAGCTCCGCACCGGCCGTAACCCCTACGCAGGCCGGCGCAACGTGCTGACGGCGCGGCAGGTGCGCAAGCGCGATCGCCAGCGACGGCACCGGCGCCGCTGACAAAGGCGGCAGGCCTCACGGCTCATATCCATATAACCAGCCTGTGGCGACGCCCTGCTGATCGTCACGCATAATTCCACGCCACCTCAAGCATCGGTGGCTACGTCGTGAGCGGCGCAAGAAAATTTTTCCAGGTTCCCGGGCGGTTCGAGATGCGACGCGGCGGCGCGCTCGAGCGTCCTGTCATTGCCTACGAGACCTGGGGCACACTCAGCCGCACGCGCGATAACGCCGTTCTGATCTTCACCGGGCTGTCGCCCTCGGCTCACGCCTGCTCCTCGCCGGCGGACCCGGCGCCGGGCTGGTGGGAGGAAATCGTCGGCCCGTCGCGGCCGATCGACACGCGCAGGTATTTCGTCATCTGCGTCAACTCGCTCGGCAGCTGCTTCGGTTCGACGGGCCCTGCCTCGCCCGACCCGGAAACCGGTGAGCCCTATCGGCTCGGCTTCCCCGTGCTGACATTGGAAGATGTGGCCACGGGCGGGGCGAAGTTGCTCGACCACCTCGGTATAGAACGGTTGCATACGCTGGTGGGTCCCTCCATGGGCGGCATGACCTCGCTCGGCTTTGCCGTCATGTATGCCGGCCGCGCCCGCAACATGCTGTTGATCTCCTGCGGCGCCCGCTCGTTGCCGTTTGCGATCGCGCTGCGCTCGCTGCAGCGCGAGATGATCCGGCGCGACCCCGACTGGGCCGGAGGCAGCTATGCTCCCGGTCACGGACCGGTCACCGGGATGCAGCTCGCGCGCAAGCTGGGCATGATCACTTATCGCTCGGCGCAGGAGTGGGAGCAGCGCTTTGGCCGCGAGCGCATCGCCGAGGAGCGACAGACGGGCGATCCATTCGCGCTCGACTTCGAGATCGAAGCCTACCTGGAAGCGCATGCGCAGAAGTTCACCGGACAGTTCGACCCGAACTGCTACCTGTATCTGTCGAGGGCAAGCGATTTGTTCGACATCGCCGAGCACGGTGGCTCGGTCGAGGCCGGGCTGAAGCGCGTTCGTGCGGAGCGCGTGGTCGTGATTGGCGTGACGAGCGATTTCCTGTTTCCGCTCCACCAGCAGCGGGAACTCGCTGCCGGGCTCAGGCAGGGCTGCGCCAACGTCGTGCTGCATGAGCTGCCCTCCATACAGGGGCACGACTCCTTTCTCGTCGACATGGACCGTTTCCGGCCGCTCATCCGCGAGTTCTTCGAAGCGGCCGGGTAAGGACCTCAGTCCCGGATCTTCCTGACCGTCGCATCGAAGCTGCCCGCGGCCAGCCGTGCGGTCACCGTCTGTCCGACGGTGAGCTGGCCGGCATGGCGCAGGACCTGGCCGGTGCCGGTATCGCTGACGATGGCATAACCCCTTTCGAGGGTCCGGAGCGGGCTGAAGGCATGCAGTGCCGCGACGGCGACCGCAAGGCGCCCGCCGGTGGTCGTCAGGCCGAGTAAAGCCGCATTGCCCAGGCGCTGGCGCAGCGCCACGACACCCTCTGCCCGGCGCTGGATGCCGATGCGTGGCGCGGCTGCGCGCAGTCGCGCGAGGAGGTGCCGCTCCTGCACCCGCCTTGACTGCACCACCCGACGGGTGCCCGCAGTCAAACGGCTGCGCAATTCATCGAGACGTTGACTGCGCTGGCTGAGGATGTAACCGGGGTGCGTGCGGGCGAGACGCGCCTCGATGGTGGTGGCCCGAT
>JAKLLP010000190.1 GCA_023150055.1 Gammaproteobacteria bacterium
GTCGAGCCCTGTCATTTCCAGATCGATCCATATCAGCCTGTCGGCGACGTTATTCATCTTGAATGATCCATCCGCTGTCGATTTCCGGGGAATTCTAGCAAAGCGTTTCGGCAACCGAAGCGTCCCGGAGCTGAGCGCCGCGAGATGAGCCAGCCTGTCGCATCCAGCGGGCTCGTCGTTGCTGCCTATGGCCGACGCGGCATTCTCGAATCGGCCGGCAACCGCATGGGCTACATCACCAAGGGACGCAAACTGCGCGTGGTCTGCGGCGACCGCGTGCAGTTCCAGACTCCGGAGACTTCTGAAGATGTTCTCGTGACGGCCACCGAGCCGAGAACCAATGTGCTGGTGCGTGTTGCCCAACACGGCACGGGAACCGAGCCTGTGGCGGCCAATATCACGCAGATCCTGGTGGTCTGCGCCCCGTGCCCGGCCCCCGACTGGTTCCTCGTGGACCGCTATATCTGCGCAGCTGAATTGATGGACTGCCGCGCGGTCATCGTCTGGAACAAGGCCGATCTCGGCGATCCGGACGACACCTTCGGCCGTGAATATCCTGGCCTCGGTTATCCGGTTCTCACCGCCTCGGCCCGGAATCGGGCGGGGACCGTTGAGCTTGCGGCCCACATGGCTGCGGGCACGAGCGTGCTCGTCGGGCAATCCGGGGTCGGCAAGTCCTCGCTCATCAATGTACTCGCGCCCGGCGCGGAGGCCGCCATCGGCGCCCTCTCGGCCTCCGGCGCAACCGGCACGCACACCACGACGGCTGCGCTGATGTACGAGATCCCGGGTGATGGCCGGCTCATCGACACGCCGGGCGCGCGCTCTTTCGTGCCGGCACTCACCACCGGGCAAATCGATCAGGGCTTCGTGGAGCTGCGGCAGCGCGCCCCCGCCTGCCGTTTCGCCGACTGCACGCACAGCCACGAGCCGGGCTGTGCAGTGAAAGATGCCGTGGCCGCCGGCCGGATCTCCGCCCGGCGCTATGAGAGCTACCAGCGCCTGCTCGAACTGTCCCGGCAGGCGCAACGTTGAGCGCCTGCGGTTGCGGACTTCTGCGCCTCAGAATTCGCGATCCTCGTCGATACTCACCCGGCCGACCATCGCCCGCGACAGGGTTCCACCGTCGACGTACTCGAGTTCGCCACCGATAGGCACGCCGTGGGCAATGCGCGTCGTCCTCACGCCGGCGCGCCGTGCGAGTCCCGCCAGATAGGCAGCAGTTGCCTCACCTTCCACGGTCGCGCTGGTTGCGAGGATGACCTCAACGAGGGCGCCGGCGGCCAGCCGGCTCGCGAACAGGTCGAGCCCGAGTTCCGCCGGGCCGATACCATCAAGCGGCGACAGGCGCCCGTGAAGCACGAAGTAAAGTCCACGATAGCTCGCCGAATCCTCCACCGCGATCACGTCCGCCGGCGACTCCACCACGCAGAGCAGCGTCGTGTCCCGACTTGCCCCCGCACAAACGGGGCAGAGATTCTCCTCCGCAAACATGCGGCAGTTGCCGCAGCGACCTATGCCACGCAGGGCCTCCTGCAATGCGACCACGAGGGCCTGCGCGCCGTCGCGATCGCGCTCCAGCAGGTGAAAAGCCATGCGCTGGGCGGTTTTCGGGCCCACGCCCGGCAGGCGGCGAAGGCCCTGCAGGAGCTGCTGCATGCGCGGTGGGAACTTCATTACGCGAAACCGGCGGAGGGTGCGCCCCTCAGAACGGCATCTTGAGCCCACCCGGCAGGTTCATCCCTGCGGTCAGGCCAGAGCAGCGCTCCTGGACGGCCTTCTCTACCTTGCGCAGCGCATCGTTGAACGCCGCGACCAGCACGTCCTCGAGCATCTCGCGATCGTCACCGGCGAGCAGCGACGGGTCGATGCTGATCGACCTGACCTCATGCCCACAGCTCATGGCGATTCTCACCATGCCACCGCCGGCCTCACCCTGGACTTCAATGTTGGCAAGTTCCGCCTGCGCCTTCTGCATCTCCGACTGCATGCGCTGCGCCTGTTTGAGTAGCTGCCCGAGATCTGGCTTCATCGACTGCGCTCCTTGGATTCATGACCGCCCCGTCGGGCGCCCGCTTTGCCTCGCGGCTGTTTCTCCGCTTCCGGAGGCTTGATCGACCCCGGGACCAGTTCCGCGCCGAGAAGATCGGTCAGCTCGCGCACGTGAGGATCGGTTTCGATCGCATCCCGGGCGCGCTGCAGGGCGTCCTCCTCCTGCCGCTCTACTCGCACCGCCACGGTATCGTCGCGCCCCTGGCAGACATCGATACTCACGCGCAGACCGTCGCCGAGGCGCTCATGGATCGCGGCAACCACGCGGATTTTCTGCTGCTCGGTGAGAAAATGCGCATCCGAAGGATCCACGCCCAGACGCAGCTCCGCCTCCGTGCGACGAAGCAACGACGTATGCATCGCAAGCTGCCGCGCGGCGCCGTCCAGGGCGAGGCCCTTGACGAAGGCCGGCCAGTCCTCGCCGGGAGAGGCTCCGGGCGGCCGTGCTGTCGCGGTAGAGCGACGCGGCGGTGGTACTGTCCTGGCCTGCACGGGTGCTGCTGCGGGCTCGGACTCCTGCCCGGGCTCCACGCGAAACGCCAACATGCGCAGCATCGCCATTTCGAAACCGAGCTGCGGGTCCGGGGCAAGCGGCAGGTCATGTCGGCTCGTGATCGCAATCTGATAGAAAAGCTGCGTGAGTTCGGGCTCGATGCGACCGGCGAGGGTCACCAGGGTCGGCACGTCGTCTTCCTCGTCGAGCGAGCCCTCGCCGGCAATCTGTATCACTGCAAGACGCTGCAGAATCGTTGCCATTTCATCGAGGAGACTGCCGTAATCGGGGCTCATCTCGGCGATCCCGCGAATGCGCCCCAGCAGCTCAGCCCCTTCGCCGCCGGCGAGCCCTTCGATGAGTGCCAGCACCTTACCGCGGTCGATGCTGCCGAGCATCTCGGCCACATCGGACTCGCGTAAGGTCTCGTTTCCATAAGCCAGCGCCTGGTCGAGCAGGCTCAGGCCGTCGCGCATGCTGCCTGCCGCAGCTCGCCCCAGGCGCTGCAGCGCGCCCGGCTCCGCACTGATCCCCTCGGCCGTGCAGATCTTGCCCATACGTTCGACGATGAGCCCGACCGGCAATCGCTTCAGATTGAACTGCAGGCAACGCGACAGCACGGTCACCGGCAGCTTCTGCGGGTCCGTCGTGGCGAACAGGAACTTCACGTGCGGTGGAGGTTCCTCCAGCGTTTTCAGCAACGCGTTGAAGGCGGGCTTGCTCAGCATATGCACCTCGTCGATGAGATACACCTTGTAGCGGCCGCCGCTCGGCGTGTACTGCACGTTGTCGAGCAGTTCCCGGGTGTCATCCACCCCGGTGCGTGATGCCGCATCGACCTCTATCAGGTCGACGAAACGTCCTTGCTCGATCGCAACACAGGCACTGCACTGCCCGCACGGCGTCGCGGTGACGCCCTGTTCACAGTTCAGGCAGCGCGCCAGGATCCGCGCCACGGTCGTCTTGCCGACACCCCGCGTACCGGCAAAGAGAAAGGCGTGGTGCACGCGACCAGACGTGAGGGCGTTGGCGAGGGCCCGCACCACGTGCGGTTGCCCCACCACGTCCTCGAACGTGCGAGGCCGCCACTTGCGCGCCAGCGCGAGGTAACTCATGTGCCCAGAAATGCCTTGCAACTGAATCGATGTGCCACAGTGAGCCCGCGCCAGCCCGACCCCGGCGCCCGGCATCACCGCTACCGCTGCTCCCTTCCGGGCCTGACGGGGTTTGCGACTAGCCGCCGCGGGGAGACCGGCGCGGACCCGGGGCAAGCGTATGCGCCTGCCCCGGGTTCGGCAAGGACTTGCGGGGGGCCACCAATCCGTGCTTGCGGCGGCAAATTTCCCGGTGAAATAATGGCTTCCGTTTCAGACGACATCATTCGATGACAACAACGCACATTTCTCTTACCGCCCTCACCGGTGCGCAGCGCGCGGTCTGCCTCGCGTCGGTTCTGGTCCTGCTCGCTGGCTGTGGCGCGCGCACCAGTGTCAGCGGCAACTGGGAGGAACCGCGCAGCAAGGCCGTGCCATTCGGTCACGTGCTGGTGGTCGGGGTATCGCCTAACGTCCGCACGAGGCGCAGCTTCGAGGAGGCCATGGTCGCCGATATCGCCTCGTCGACCACCCGGGCTTCGGCCGCAATCCGTCTCGGCAGCCCGACTGCTCCACTCACGGCAGAGACGGTGGCTGGCATGGTCCGTGCCAGCGGTGCGGACGCGGTGCTGGTCACGCGGGTTGCAACCCGCCGCGTGGCGCTGGCGGAAGAGCCCGGGCGGGTCGGCATGAAGACCAGCCGCCCATCCAGCCTCGGGGATGGTCCCGGCCTGGTCGAACTCTTCAGCCAGACCTACCACGAATACGAGGAACCCGGCGAAATCACCACCCGTTCCAAGGCTGAACTCGAGTCCTCTGTCTACCACGCTGTCGATGGCGGCCAGCTGGTCTACACGCTCCGCACGCGTATCCGGTTCGAAGAAGGCAAAGATGACGTCATCGGCGAGGTCGCCAACGCCATCGCCCGGCAACTGCGTCGCGATGGCGTGATCCGCTGACGGCGGTCCATCGCCGCTTCACCAGCGAGATGCCCGAAGGCAGCCCTGTCAGGGGCTGTCGAGCAGCGGCAGGATTTCCACCTCGAATGCTGCTCGAGGCTTGCCGCCCTGCAGGCGCACCCGCACGGTGCCACCGCGGTCGATGACATAGCTCGTTGGCAGCAGTTCGTTCCAGGCTGGATCGACCACGCTCACCATGCCATCCATGTCCGGGGTGAGACGCAGATAGCTGCGAAACTCGGGAAACCACTTGCGAAGAAATGGCAGGACACTGCGGTCGAGGTCGGCCGGCTCATCGAGCGAGACCGGAACCAGCCGTAACCCACGGTCGCGGTACCGGTTCTCCAGCGCCAG
>JAKLLP010000191.1 GCA_023150055.1 Gammaproteobacteria bacterium
GACTACCCTCCTCTCGCGGCCGACCGCCCGGGCGCGCCGCTGGCAACCTGGGCGATCGTGCACACGCTGTTCGAAGGCAGCCAGCGGGCGCTGTTCTCGATGCTGTTCGGCGCGGGCATGCTGCTGATGGTGGGGCGGCTGCAGGCCCTCGACCCGGCGGCATCGGTTGCCGGCATCTACTATCGGCGCATCCTGCTGCTCATGGCGTTCGGCGTGGTCGATGCGTTCGTCCTGCTCTGGCCCGCCGATATTCTGCTCACCTATGGCTGGTGCGGGCTGCTGCTGTATCCGCTGCGGAGGCTGCGCGCGCGCACCCTGCTGCTGCTGGCGCTCGGCGTCATTGCACTGGCGGCCGGGCTGCGCGCGGCCGACTGGTCGGAGGCCGTCGGCCTGGAGCGCGAGTACCGGGCGGCCGCCGACACGGGCGCGGAGATGGCTGCCGAGAGGCGCGCCGACTGGGAACGGCGCGAGGCGCGTGCCCGGCCGCGAGCGGACGACGGCAAGATCGCTGAATCGATCCGGATCATCGCGGGTGGCAGCTTCGCGGAGTTCTACCGCGAGCGCGCCACTGCCAGCCTCGTGCTGCAGACGGTCGTTGCCTTCAATGCCTGGTTCCTCGACGCGCTCGCCGGGATGCTGATCGGCATGTTCCTGCTACGCACCGGCGTGTTGACGCTCGCAGCGCCGAGGCGGACCTACCTGCTGCTCGCCGCCGGCGGTTACCTCGTGGGACTGCCCATTGCCATCTGGGAGGCTGTCACGCTGGTGGCCGGAGACTTCAACGCGGTGCTCAAGGCGCGGCACCTGATCCACTACGACCTGCGTCGGCTCGCCATGGCGTTCGGCCATCTCGGCTGCATCCTGCTGTTTGCCCGGGCAGCGCCGCACAGCGCGCCCGCACGGCGCCTCGCCGCGGTCGGGCGCATGGCGCTGTCCAATTATCTCGGTCAGTCGGTGCTCTGCGGCCTCGTTTTTTACACCGTGGGCCTCGGCCTTTACGGCCGCTTCACGGGCTTCTATCTCTACGGTGTGGTGCTGGCGGTGTGGGCCCTGCAGCTCTCGATCAGCCAGCCCTGGCTCACGCATTACCGCTTCGGCCCTGCCGAGTGGCTGTGGCGCCGGCTGACCTACGGCCGCGGCAGTACCCCTTTCAGGCGCGCGCCGGCCGGGAACGCCTGAGCAGGACCAGTGCCCAGAGCAGCAGGGCAATGTTCGCCGCGGCGACGAACATGAACGGCCCGAGCTTGCTCACGTGATCGAAGAGCCAGCCGCCGAGCGAGGCGACGACGAGGATTCCCGCTGCGCCAAACCAGGACCACATGCCGAGCACGGCCCCGCGGCCGCGCTCGGGCGCCTCCTGGCCGATCAGCGACGTGGCCGAGAGGTTCGCGCTCATTTCACCGACGCCGATCAGCGCCGCAGCCAGGTACATGGCCGGGCCGAGCGGGTCGGGCACCAGCCACAGCGAGAAATAACCGACCCCCGCAAACGACATGGCAATGGCGAGCCCGATCACCCGGTCGATGCGATCGAGCACGTAGCCCATGATGGGTGCTGCCGGCAGCGCGAACGCCTGGATCACGATATAGAAGGTAAGCGCCTTCTGGCTGGCGGCCGCCGTGCTCAGGCCCTCGCTGACCCCGGCCTGTGTCAGCCACAGCACGAAGAACGTGCTGAGCACCGCCATGTCGCCACGCGACACGCTGGCGGCGAGATAGGCGAGCAGGATGCGCGGGTTGCGCGCGGCGCGGATACCGATCCGGAAGGTCGAGAGCATCGGCTCGCGGGGCTTGAGCTGCTCCGGGGCACCGGGCTTGAGCCCGAGCAGGATCACGCTGCCTACCACGAGACAGACGCCACTCATGGTCCACAGCCAGTAGCGCCCCGCGGTGACCGTATCGAGCCCCATGTCGGCGAACCGCACGGGCAGCCCGCGCATGACCGCCAGGATCAGCACGAGACCGAGCCCGTTGCAGATGAAACAGGCCGCGAGCGTGCGCGCGCGGCTTTTGTCCTGCGGGTAGTCGTTGGCGACCGCCGGCAGCATGACCGCGTTGCCGGCGACCCCGGCCGCAAACACCATGCGGAAGAGCAGCAGCATCCAGATGGCGCCGGCGAGCGGATAGAGGAAATAGGCCGCGCCCATGACGAAAAAAGCGGCGGCATACACCGGCTTGCGGCCGAACTTGTCGGAGATCGCGCCAATGGGCGTCAACAACGTGAGCAGCACGATTTCCTGGATGAACACCAGGCGGCCGGAGACCCGGCCCTGCTCCGCGAAGGGCACGCCGAGGATCTCGGTGAGCACATAGGGCTGGCTCGCGTTGATGAAGGACATCGTCGCGATGCCGAAGAACGAGGCGAAGAAGAGCGTGAGCACGTGCCGCAGCTCGACCCCCGGCTGCATGTGCAGGGGCCCGATGCGCAACCCCCTGGCCGGCGTCGGCCCAGCGGTGTGGACCTGGCTCATGCCACGGGGCCCGGACAGGACATCAGATGCGTCGAGCGATGAAACTGCATGCGTGCGGCCGCCCCCGTGAAGTCCCGCCGAGTATAGGGACCGTGGCTGGCCCACCCGCCGCCCGGCAACGAAATCGTCGGCGGCGACCACGCTGCAGCCGCCGGGCCCCAGGAACCTGTCCGGGTAATGGATCATCGACTGCGGCCACCACCCGCCGGCAACACCGCCATCCGGTCCGGGACTCATCTGCGATAGTCTCTGCGCCTGCGAGCATCCGCGGCAGCGGCACACGGAGTAGGTCACGATGACCGGCATGCGTCAGCGATTCGATAACGTCGTGATGGCAACGACGCTGCTCGCTGCGGCGTTGCTCTGGGCCGGCCTGCGCCTGGCAGGAATCGAGGCGCCGGCGAGCTGGTGTGCGGCCATTGCGGTCCTGTGCATCGCCTGGTGGATCCTCGAGCCGGTGCCGATCCCGGTCACCTCGCTCCTGCCGCTGGCGTTGCTGCCGCTGACAGGTGTCCTCACGCCCACCCAGGTCGCCGAGTCGTACGGCAGCCCGCTCATCCTGCTGCTGCTCGGCGGTTTCCTGCTCTCTACCGCGATGGAATCGAGCGGCGCGCACCGGCGGCTTGCGGTTTATCTCGTCGGGCTCACCGGCGGCGGCAGCGCGCGACGGGTCGTGCTGGGGTTCATGCTGGCCAGCGCCCTGCTCAGCATGTGGATCTCGAACACGGCGACGACGCTGATGCTGTTTCCGGTGGCGCTGGCCGTGCTCGAGCGCAGCGACGATCGCAGGTTCGGCGTGCCGCTTCTCCTCGGCGTCGCCTACGCGGCGAGCATCGGCGGCACCGGGACACCGATCGGCACCCCGCCCAACCTGATCTTCATGCAGGTCTATGCCGACACGACCGGCACACAGATCGGGTTCATCGACTGGATGGCCTGGGCGCTGCCCTGTGTCGCCCTGTTTCTGCCGCTCGCCTGGGCGTGGCTCACACGCCAACTCGGCGCAATGGACGCGCCGGTGATGGCGCGCCCGGGTCGCTGGACGAGCCGGGAGCGGCGCGTGCTCACCGTGTTCGCGCTCACGGCCCTCGCCTGGGTGACGCGCAGCGGACCGTTCGGCGGCTGGAGCGGCTGGCTCGATCTGCCCGGCGCCAACGATGCCGCCGTGGCCCTGCTCGCGGTGGTGGTCATGTTCGCCCTGCCCGCCGGCGACGGCCACCGGCTGCTCGACTGGAATACCGCGGCGCGGATCCCCTGGGGGGTGCTGCTGCTCTTCAGCGGGGGTGTGTGTCTCGCGCGCGGCTTCGCCGAGTCGGGGCTGAGCGGTCACCTGGCCGGCTTCATGTCCGGCCTGCAGGATCTGCCGCCGCTCGTCATCATCGCCGTCATCGCGCTCACGGTGACCTTCCTCACCGAGGCCACGAGCAACACGGCCACCACCGCGCTGCTCATGCCGCTGCTGGCGGCCGCCGCGGTAGGCGCCGGGCTCGATCCCGCGCTGCTCATGGTGCCTGCGGCGCTCAGCGCGAGCTGCGCCTTCATGTTGCCGGTCGCCACCGGGCCGAACTCGATCGTGTTCGGCAGCGGGCTGATCTCGGCCCGCGTGATGGCGCGGGAAGGCCTCGCGCTGAACTTCATCGGCGCTGCGGTGATCACCGCCGTGTGTTACCTGCGGCTGTGATCACCCGGTCCCGAGGTACGGCCGCCCTCAGCCTTTTTTCGGGACGTAGAGATCGGTGAGCGTGCCGTCGAAGGCCTCGGCGGCAAACGCCACCGTCTCGGAGAGCGTCGGGTGCGGGTGGATCGTGAGCCCGATGTCCTCGGCATCGCAGCCCATCTCGATGGCAAGCGCCGCCTCGGAGATGAGATCGCCTGCGTTCGGCCCGACGATGCCCGCGCCGAGCACCCGCTTCGTCGCCGGGTCGAACAGGATCTTGGTCATGCCCTCGTCGCGGTTGAGCGCGAGCGCGCGCCCGCTCGCCGCCCAGGGAAAAACGCCCTTGCCGAAGGCTGCGCCCTGCGCCTTCGCCTCGGTCTCGGTCAGCCCGACCCAGGCGATCTCCGGGTCCGTGTAGGCCACCGACGGAATCACCCGGGCGTCGAACGCGCGCTTGTGACCTGCGGCCACCTCCGCCGCGACCTTGCCCTCGTGGCTCGCCTTGTGCGCGAGCATGGGCTGGCCGACGATGTCGCCGATGGCGAAGATATGCGCGACATTGGTGCGCATCTGCTTGTCGACCGGTATGAAACCGCGCTCGCTGACCGCGATGCCGGCCTTCGCCGCATCGATCCGGCCACCGTTCGGCGTGCGTCCGACGGCGACCAGCACCTTGTCGAAAACCCGCCGCTCGCTCTTGCCGTCTTTCTCCAGCGTGGCCTCGATGCCGTTCGCGCCGGCCTGCAGGGCCGCCACCTTCGTGCCGGTCATGACGGCCTCGTACCGCTTGCGAATACGCCGTTCCAGCGGCCGCAGCAGGT
>JAKLLP010000192.1 GCA_023150055.1 Gammaproteobacteria bacterium
GAGACTCCCGCCGAACGGGCGGTCATGGCTGTCAGGGCTCGACCCGCTGCCCGGAGGCGACTGTCCGACGAGCCCCTTGCCGGTGCGACGGGCCCTCCATTTCTTGCAAGGGCCGATGCGCGTCTGGCAGACTCGAAAGCGATGACCCGATCCACGCTGCCCGGCGGGAACATCCGTGGTTCGTGCAGGTCACAGCTGAAGCTGGTCAGGCATACAGAGCGCAATAAAAGGCGCTGACCTGCGCCTGTAACCCGTCCGACTCCACCATCCCGAAAGTGCACAAGTTCAAGGAGCAGCACATGACACACAAGACCACGCTATCAGCGGCGATCGCCGGTGTTCTGGCACTCGGGCTGGGCGCTGCCCAGACAGCAGACGCCGGCAAGCCGGGCTTCGAGAAATGCGCTGGCGTCGTCAAGGCCGGAATGAACGATTGCGGCACCAGCAAGCACGCCTGCGCCGGCCAGGGAAAAACCGATAACGACAAGGAAGAGTGGATCTATGTGCCGGCCGGCACCTGCGAGAAGATTGCTGGCGCCACACTGAAAGAAAAGGCCGAGCCCAAGGGTTGACGGGGTTGCCTGACCCGGAAACGGACCGAGCCCTACTCGAGGATCATAAAGACGAAGCCGGGGCGCACTCTCGCGAGACGCCCCGGCTTTTCTCCCCATGACCCGCTTCACCAGGAAGTCGATCGAGGG
Organism: Gammaproteobacteria bacterium; assembly: GCA_023150055.1. Taxonomy (GTDB): domain Bacteria; phylum Pseudomonadota; class Gammaproteobacteria; order Steroidobacterales; genus QUBU01. The sequence goes on from JAKLLP010000192.1 coordinate 702, forward strand.
CGCGGGCATCGGTCTGCGCACCTGCCATTACCGGGAGATCCTCGGCAGCCGCCCGCCTGTCGCGTGGTTCGAAGCGGTTGCCGACAACTACCTCGGCGATGGCGGGATGCCCCTGCTCCACCTCGAGCAGGTGCGCGAGCATTACCCGATGACCCTGCACGGTGTCGGCATGTCGCTCGGCTCCACGGATCCGCTCGACCAAGCCTACCTGCGGCGACTCGGGCGCCTGATCGGGCGAATCGAGCCGGCGTGGGTATCCGAGCACCTCGCATGGATTTCCGTCGGCGGCTCTTACCTGCACGAACTGCTGCCCCTGCCTTACACGCAGGAGGCCCTGGAACACGTCGCGGGCAGGATCAGCGAGGCGCAGGACGCGCTCGGTCTGCCGCTGTTGATCGAGAATCCGTCGAGTTATCTCGTGTTTCGCGGCGAGCAGATGAGCGAACCCGAGTTCCTTCGCGAACTCGTCCGCAGGACTGGCTGCGGCATCCTCCTCGACGTCAACAATGCCTACGTCAGCGCAATGAACCACGGCTGGGATCCCAGCGCTTACATCAATGACCTGCCGGCAACGGCCATCCGCGAGATTCACCTCGCGGGCTACGAGGCGCACGAAAACTACCTGTTCGATACCCACGGCCATCGTGTACACCCACCTGTCTGGGACCTTTACGCGCACGCCATCGAGGTGCTCGGCCCTGTTCCCACGCTGATCGAGTGGGATACGGACATACCGCCCCTGGAGACCTTGCGCGACGAAGCCGGCAAAGCACAGCAGCACCTCGAGCGGCGACGCAGGCGCGCGGCCTGAGGCCATGAGACTCGGCGAGATCCAGCGGCTGTTTCACGACGCGGTGAGATCCGCCGACGACGACAGCGGCGCTATCCACGAGGCGAGTCTTGCAATCGTGGGCAGCGCATCATTGCCGGCCCGCGAACACCTGCTGATCTACAGGCGCGCCGTACTCGGCACGCTGACGCGGGCGCTGACAGAGATCTATCCGGTCTGCAGGCGTCTCACGGGCGCGGAGTTCTTCGATGCGATGTCACGTGACTACGCGCGCCGTACGGCGTCTCGCAGCCCGGACCTCGGCGCTTACGGCGAGTGCTTTGCGGATTTCATCGCCGGCTTCGAGGCTGCCCGGGTTCTGCCCTACCTCGCCGACGTGGCGCGGCTCGAGTGGTGCTGGCACAGGGCCTTTCATGCCGCCGACCGTGCGCCCTTCGACCCGGCAGGTCTTGCGGCCGTCGAGGACGAGCGACAGTCCCGCATCCGCCTGGCGTTACACCCATCGGCAAGCCTGCTTGCCTCCGGGTATCCCGTGCATCGCATCTGGGAGGTGAACCAGCCGGAGCACGAGGTGGTGTCCAGCGTCAGTCTCGATGAGGGTGGCGTACGCCTCGTTGTCTGGCGACAGCAATACGACATGCGCATCGACCTGCTCGATGAGCGCGAGTGGTGGCTGCTCGACGCGGTTCGCAGTGGCGCCACACTTGGCGCGCTCAGTGATTCGCCTGATCTGCCCACCCTGCTGCCCCGCTGCATCACGCGCGGCTGGATTGCAGCCTGGAAGAGCATCGACGACTGAACCCGGTCGTGCGCGATTGCGACGCGGCGCCGACAACCCGGGATAAACACTCTCGCGGGCCGCGATATCCCGCGCGGCGCTTGCCCGCCGCACGCGCATGGGTAAAGCGGTTTTTTTTGCAGTGCTACGTAAAAACCCTACTGCCATTTTCATCGCAGAAAAGCTTCAATAAAAACCTTGGAAATGTAGGTGTTTTTTCCTGCCTGCAACACCGGTTGCTGCAATGGCGATTCCTCGTTGCCGGCCCCAAGGGGAGGTTTCAAGCATGGCACTCGTACCTTCAGTGAACGGACGGAAAATCCTCCGCATCGCGATATCCGCGCTGTGCGCCGGTGGCACGCTCTCGATCGGCACCGGGGCGGCCTCGGCGGAGGACATCGGCGAGGGCGTCGCCAAGGCATTCAAGGACGGACAGGTCAACGTTGCCTTCCGCTACCGCTACGAAAACGTCGAGGACGACAACCCGACGCTCCTCGATGATTCGGCCAACGCACAGACCCTGCGCTCGCGGCTGACCTACCAGAGCGGCTCTTACGAGAACTTCTCGGTGCTGTTCGAGTTCGACGACCTGCGCCCCGTCGGCGACGACGACTTCAACAGCACGCGCAACGGCAAGACGGATCGCCCGGTGGTGGCCGATCCGGAGGCCACGGACCTGAACCAGGCCTACCTCAAGTACTCGGGTTTCCAGAATACCGATCTCGCCATCGGCCGACAGAAGATCGTCCGCGGCAACGAGCGGTTTATCGGTCCGGTCGGCTGGCGGCAGAACGAGCAGACCTTCGACTCGGCCTCGGTCACCTTCAGGCCCAATGACAGGTTCGAGGCCTACTATGCGTTCGTCGACCAGGTGAACCGGATATTCGGGCCAGAGTCCGGGACACCCCCCGCCGACCTGACCGGTCAGACGCATCTTGCCGACGTCAGCTACAGCTTCAGCCCGGCCGTGAAGGTCACGGCCTACGGGTATTTCCTCGACCTGGATGAGACACCGACGCTGTCGAGCCAGACCATCGGCCTGCGCGTGGCCGGGACCGTCGGACTGAACGACGACTTCGCCATCCCCTACGCCGCGGAATACGCCAAGCAGGACGACTACGCTGCCAACCCCATCAGCTACGATGCCGACTACTATCTCGTCGAGTTCGGGCTCAAGTACCGCAAGGTGACGGCCAAGGTGGCCTACGAGGTCCTCGAGGGCGACACCGACCCCGGTGAGGCCTTCCAGACACCGCTCGCCACCGGGCACGCCTTCCAGGGATGGGCCGACAAATTCCTCACGACCCCGAACGCCGGTATCGAGGACCTGTACTTTCTGGTGGACTTGCCGGTCATCGGCGGCGGCAACCTCAAGCTGCGCTACGACGACTTCGAGGAGGAAACCGGCAGCGACGCCTATGGCGACGAGATCGGTATCTGGGCCACCTGGCCGGTCGCCAAGTACTACTCGGTCGGCGTCAAGTACGCCACCTTCGATGCCGACAGGGACTCGACCGCAGCGGGCCTCCAGGACACCGACAAGTTCTGGGTCATCCTGTCCGCGAATTTCTGAAGTCGCCCGTAACTTTCCAGACACCTCCAGGGAAGGGACATGGGTCAGCCGGCTGGTCGCAGGACCAGCCGGCTTTTTCATGGTTCATCGCCCATCTGCGGAACCACCACTCGCGCGGAGCACTGCATCGTCACCCGCTGGAGCCATCGGCGGCGATCCTGACCGGGCGCCACGACTGCGCGCGCGTGGATCGGCAAGGCCTGAAGCCTCGTCGCGCCCCGGGGCGGTTACACTCGACGCATGCACGAGAAGTCAGGACGGCTGTTCACGGTACTGTCGGGTTTTTTCCTGACCAATGCCATCATTGCCGAGTTCGTCGGCATCAAGATCTTCGCCCTGGAGCCGACGCTCGGGATATCTCCGCTCAACTGGCGATTGTTCGGCCAGCAGGGCACTCTCGATTTCACGGCTGGCGTGCTGCTATGGCCGTTCGTGTTCGTGATGACCGACGTCATCAACGAGTATTTCGGCCGGCGCGGCGTACGGTTCATTTCCTGGCTTGCGGCAGCGTTGATCGGCTACGCATTCCTGTTCGCCTACCTGGCGATCGGCATAACGCCGGCGGACTGGTGGGTCGAGTCGTATGCTGGCCAGGGCATCGTCGATGCGCAAGCCGCTTTTGCGGGAATTTTCGGCCAGGGGCTGTGGGTCATCGGCGGATCACTCACGGCGTTCATCATCGGGCAACTGCTCGACGTGACGATTTATCACCGCGTGCGGCGGATCACCGGTGAGGGCAAGATCTGGCTGCGTGCCACTGGCTCGACTCTGGTGTCCCAGTTCATCGACAGCTTCGTCGTGCTCTATATCGCCTTCGTACTGGGACCGCAGCAGTGGCCACTGGATCAGTTCCTGGCGGTCGGCACCGTCAACTACATTTACAAGTTCTGCGCCGCCATCCTCATGACGCCGCTGATCTATCTCGCCCATGCACTCATTGACCGGTACCTCGGCGCGGAGGCCTGGAAGCTGAAGGCGGCCGCAAGCGCCGACCACGGCGTGTGGTGATCGCAGCCGGGGTGGTGGCATCGAGAAGAAAATAGCTCTTCGCCTATTGGCGGGCATGCCAGCCGGTGTGAAACCGGCGCACCGCTGCTTGGGC
>JAKLLP010000193.1 GCA_023150055.1 Gammaproteobacteria bacterium
CATCCAGCCCATGTTCCACTTCATGGAGAAACCGAGACCGCCGTGGCTGGTCGGCCGTGAAACGCCCGGCCAGGCGGTGGACTCCTCCGCGACCGTGATCGTGCCCGGGCACTCCGCGTGAGTGAGCTCGTTGAGCTGGCGGATGAACGCAGCCGCTTCCAGGTTCTCGTTGCCGCCATAGGCATTCGGCGTCCATTCCCCGGGCTTCCGCGAATAGTCGAGGTAGATCATCGAGGCGACGGCATCGACCCGCAGGCCGTCGAAATGAAACTCCTTCAGCCAGTACATCGCGCTCGAGAGCAGGAAGCTGCGCACCTCGTTGCGGTCATAGTTGAACACCAGAGTTCCCCATTCCGCATGTTCGCCCTTGCGGACATCGGGGTATTCAAACAGGGCGCTGCCGTCGAAGCGTGCAAGCCCATGGGCATCTTTGGGGAAATGGCCCGGCACCCAGTCGAGGATGACGCCGATTCCGGCGGCGTGCAGCCGATCGACCAGGTAGCGCAGATCATCGGGAGCGCCGAACCGGCTGGTCGGCGCGAAATAGCCCGACGGCTGGTAACCCCAGGACTCGTCGAGCGGGTGCTCGGTGACCGGCAACAGCTCGACGTGCGTGAACCCGAGTGCCGCCACGTAGGGCACCAGCTGCTCGGCGATCTCGCGATAGTCGAGGAAGCCGCCCTGCTGGCGCTGCCGCCACGACCCCAGGTGCAGCTCGTAGACGGACATCGGCGAGTGCAGCCAGTCCCGCGCCGCACGCTGCGCGAGCCACGCCTCATCGCTCCATTCGTGGCGCGAGGGTGAAGCCACCATCGAGGCCGTGGAGGGACGGCGCTCCGTCGCCCGCGCGAAGGGGTCGCTCTTCAACAGGATCTCGCCGCTCCAGCGATTGCGGATCTCGAACTTGTAGAGCGCGCCCGCAGCCAGGCGGGGCAGGAACAACTCCCATACCCCCGAGCTGCCGCGGCAGCGCATCGGGTGGCAACGGCCGTCCCAGCGATTGAAGTCACCGACCACGCTCACGCGCTCGGCCTCGGGTGCCCATACCGCGAAACGGGTGCCAGCGATGCCATCGACCATCAGCTCGTGGGCGCCGAGCTGCCACCACGCGTGCCAGTGACGCCCGGCGCCGAAGGCGGCGATGTCGGCCTCATCGAGCAGCGGCAGGAAGCAGTAGGGGTCTTCCTGCTCGAACAGCTCGCCGTCGTCGCTACGCCAGCGGACGCGATAACGCTCGGGCAGATGAACTGCCGCGCCGCGGTACTCGAATACATCCGTACCAGGGACACGGCGCATCGCCACGCCGACATCAGGCAGAGTCGCCTCGACCGTCGCCGGGCGGAACACGCGGACGAGGACCTCACCGTCCGCCAGCGGGTGGCAGCCCAGCACCTCGAACGGGTCATGGTGCCGGCCGGCGATCAGGCGCTGCACGCCGGGCCCCGGCAGGAGCCGGTCGTCATCATCGGAACGTGTGCTGCCCAGGCTCACCGCAGGGGGTCCAGATCTCGAATCATCCTGCCATTCTGACATAGTGCGCTGATCGGTCGCGGGTTATACTGCCTGCGGTCGCCGCCGCCCATTACAACACCGAACCCACGAGGCGCAGGAGCGTGAGGCCCAGGAAATCCGGACGCTTCGTCAGCCAGCTCACGAAGAGCACCATGGCGGTCATCATGGCCGGGGGCCGCGGCGAACGCCTGCGGCACCTCACCCGCAACCGTGCCAAGCCCGCCATGCCCTTCGGCGGCAAGTACCGCATCATCGACTTCTCGCTGTCGAACTGCGTCAACTCCGGGATACGCCAGATCCTGGTGCTCACCCAGTACAAGGCCCACTCCTTGATCCAGCATGTCCAGCGCGGCTGGGGTTATCTGCGTGGCGAGCTCGGGGAGTTCGTGCAGCTCGTGCCTGCCCAGCAGCAGATCGGTGAACTCTGGTACCGCGGCACGGCCGACTCCGTCTACCAGAACCTCGACATCATCGAGGCCTACCACCCGGATCTGGTGCTGGTGCTGGCTGGCGATCACGTCTACAAGATGGACTACGGCCCGATGATCGCGGCCCACGTCGAGAAGGATGCCGAAATCACCGTGGGTGTCGTGCAGGTGCCGCTGACCGAAGCACACCACTTCGGCGTCATGACCGTCGACAACAGCCAGCGCATCATCCGCTTCAACGAGAAGCCGGCAAACCCCGAGCCCATGCCGGGGAGCAATGATCTCGCACTCGCGTCCATGGGCATCTATGTCTTCGATCGCGAATTCCTGCGCCAGCGCCTGGCAATCGATGCGCTCGATGCGCAGTCGGCTCATGATTTCGGCAAGAACATCATCCCCCAGACGATTGGCGGTGGGCGGGTCTTCGCCTACTCCTTCGAGGACGTGAAGACTGCCGCCCAGGCCTACTGGCGCGATGTCGGCACTCTCGATGCTTTCTACGAGGCGAACATGGAGCTGGTCTATGTCACGCCCGAGCTCAATCTCTATGACGAGGACTGGCCGATCTGGACTTACCAGGAGCATGCGCCGCCGGCGAAGTTCGTGCTCGATGAAGATGGGCGCCGTGGGGAAGCCATAAATTCGCTGGTCTCTGGCGGCTGCATCGTCTCCGGGGCGACGGTGCGCGAGTCACTGCTGTTCTCCAATTCGCTCATCAACGAGCGCTCGCAGGTGTTTCGCTCGGTGCTGCTGCCAAACGTCCGTGTCGGCCGCAACTGCCGCATCAACCACGCGATACTCGACGAAGGTTGCGAGGTTCCGGATGGCACCTCGATAGGAGTCGATCCCGCCGCCGACGCGCTGCATTTCCATGTCACGGAACGCGGTGTCGTCCTGGTGACACCGGAGATGCTGCAGGCCCCGGCGGTGCAGCGCAGGTCGGCAGTTGCCGACATGCTGGCGGACCTGCAGGGCTGACGCGGCTCTCCGTGCATACATGACGACGCCCCTGGACCGCCGCCGCGCCGGAGTGCTGCTGCACCCGACTTCGCTCCCGGGGGCCGGTAACCGCGGCGTGCTCGGCGCGGATGCGCAGCAGTTCGTGGACTTTCTCGCCGCCGCTGGCTTCACGCTCTGGCAGACACTGCCGCTCGCGCCCGTGGACTCGAGCCTGTCGCCTTACCAGATGCGATCGGCGCACGCGGGCAACCCCGACCTCATCGACCCGGAGGATCTCGCGGCGCACGGCTGGCTCGACGGGTGCGATCTCGATGCCGAGCCGCATGCGCGCATGAGCCGCGCCTACGTCGGCTTCTACGAGCGCGCCAGTGCGGGGGAACGCGCCGCTTTCGACAATTTCGTGCAGGAAAACCGCGCCTGGCTCCTGCCCTACGCGTTGTTCGAGCACCATCGGCGCGAGTTCGCGCTCGCGCCCTGGTGGAAATGGCCAGGCCCCGTGCGCAACCGCGAGCCTGCGGCGCTGACCGCGGCGCTGGCCGGCGCGCGGCGCGAGCTGCGAAGCATCGCCTTCGAACAATACGTGTTCGACCGGCAGTGGCAGCGGCTGCGCGAATATGCGAATACCCGTGGCGTCTGCCTCTTTGGCGACCTGCCCTTCTACGTGGACCTCAACAGCGTCGAGGTGTGGTGGCATCGCAGGCTGTTCCGCGTGGATGCCGCCGGCAAGCCTGACGCCGTAGCCGGCGTCCCGCCGGACTACTTCAACGCCGACGGCCAGCTCTGGGGTAATCCCCTCTATGACTGGGAGGCGATGCGTGCCGACGGCTTTCGCTGGTGGATCGACCGCCTGCGCGGCCAGCTCCGCTGTTTCGATCTCGTGCGCATCGATCACTTCAGAGCACTGGAATCGTACTGGGAAGTGCCGGCCTCGGCGACAACTGCGCGCGACGGGCAGTGGCGGCAGGCGCCGGGGGCCGATCTGCTCGCTGCCGTCGAGCGCAGCCTGGGTGACACGCCCCTGGTGGCCGAGGATCTCGGTACCATCACGCCGGCGGTGCGGGCATTGCGCGACGAGTTCAACCTGCCGGGAATGCTGGTCCTGCAGTTCGCTTTCGACGGCTCGCCGCAGAACCCCTACCTGCCCGACAATCACGTCGAGAACGCAGTCGTGTACACGGGCACGCATGACAACGACACCACCGTCGGCTGGTACACGAGCCTCGATGCCGGTACCCGCGCCCGCGTGGATGCCGCGCTTGCCAGCACGCCGGGCGATATGCCGGGCGCGCTGATTCGTGCCGCCTATGCTTCGACGGCGCGATTTGCGGTGATTCCGATGCAGGACTTGCTCGGTCTCGGCACCGAGGCGCGCATGAACTTTCCGGGCCGCCCGGCGGGCAACTGGGGCTGGCGGTTCCGCTGGGACCAGGTCGATCCGCAACTCACCGAACGCTGCCGCCGGCTTGCGGTGCTGTCGGGACGGGCCTGAACGGCCAGAGTCAACCGCGCGCGAGCCGGCTGAAGAGCTCCTCGAATTTCGGTCCCTGGTGATGCCAGGAGAAGTCCTGCGACATGCCATTGCGCATGAGCTGACGCCAGCTGTCGCGATCGGCATACCAGTCGAGCGCCGTACGCAGGCCCCAGTCGAGCCCACCCATGTCCGCATCGCGAAAGACGCTGCCGGTGCCGCGGCCGATCACCGGGTCGAACTGCTCCACCGTGTCCGCCAGGCCGCCGGTCAGTCGCACCACCGGGACCGTGCCATAACGCATGGCATAAAGTTGCGTGAGTCCGCAGGGCTCATAACGCGATGGCACCAGCAGCATGTCGCTGCCGGCGATGATGCGGTGGGCCAGCGCCTCGTCCTGGCCGGAAACGAACGCCACGCGCCCGGGGTAATCGTGCGCCAGTTCACGCAGCGCCCCGGCAAAGCCGGCATCGCCGCTGCCGAGGAATGCGCAGACGAAATCACGCTCGGCAAGCAGTCGGGGCAGCGCCTCGATGATGAGATCCACGCCCTTCTGCTCGGCGAGGCGCGAGACC
>JAKLLP010000194.1 GCA_023150055.1 Gammaproteobacteria bacterium
CACGCGCGCCTCGAGGGAGTGTGCCATGGTCATGCGGTCGACCTTCATCAGCATCTCGTCCACCAGCCGGGTCCTGAACTCGGCGTAGAGCTTGCGGCCGAGGCGGTCGTCCGCCGGGGCTTCGTCGTAGTAGCGCGCCATGAGGTTGTCCTGCCAGGCGTCGAGCGCTCCCAGGAAAACCTCCCGCGGCATGGCGAGCCTGATCGCGTGCAGCGTGTTGTAGGCGACCCGCTGGCTGTAGCGCAGACCTTCGCTGCCGGAGCTGCGGGCGATGCCCGCCAGCGCCCGGTCCAGCCAGCGGCCGCGTGACCCTGCACGCAGCGCCTGGCGAACCAGGGACCAGAAATGCGCCGGCTGCAGCTGTCGCAGGTAGGCGTCGTTCTGGTAGCCGCGGTAGCCGGCCAGCAGTTCGTCGCCGCCATCCCCGGTCAGCACGACTTTGAGACTGCGGGCGGCGTGACGCGCCAGGTACCAGGTCGCGTAGGCGGAACTCACGGCGAAGGGCTCGTCCAGGTGCCAGGCCATCGCGGGCAGGTCGTCGAGAAACCGCGGGTCGATGGTCTGGGCGTGGAACCCGATGTTCTTGAGTTCGGCGACACGCCGGGCCCAGCCGGTCTCGTCGTAGCGCTCCTGCCCGGGAAAACCGATCGAGTAGGCGTGCAGCTCCATGCCCGGCGCCTCGTGGCGCATGAGCGAGACGACGGCGCTGGAGTCGAGGCCGCCGCTCAGGAAAGCGCCCACCGGCACGTCGGCCACCATGTGGTAGCGGACGCTCTCACGCAGGGCGGCGTCGAGCGCCGCCACCTGGCCCGGCTCGTCATCATCGCGCGCCGCGCGCGCCGGTGGCGCCCAGTAGGTCTCCTCGCGGACGGCGCCATCGGCGCCGATCACCAGGTAGCGGCCGGGCTCGAGCTTGCGGATGTCGTCGAAAATCGTCTCCGGCTGCGGCACTACGAGAAAGCGCAGGAAGCCCGCGAGGGCCGTCCTGCTCACACGCAGGGCGGAGCAGCCGGCGGCGGCTATTGCCTTGATCTCCGACGCGAAGGCGAACACCTTGGACGAGCGCAGGTAGTACAGCGGCTTGATGCCCACCCGGTCGCGGGCGATGAACAGGCGTTGCTGCGCCTTGTCCCAGATCGCGAAGGCGAACATGCCTCGCAGCCGCGCGAGGCACTGCACGCCCTGCAGTCGATACAGGTTGAGGATGACTTCCGTGTCGGAGTTCGTGCGACAGGGCAGCCCTGCCTCGGCGAGCGACTGCGCCAGCTCGCGGTAGTTGTAGATCTCCCCGTTGAAGACGATGACGAGGCCGCCATCGGCAGACTCCATCGGCTGGTTGGCCGCCACGGAGAGATCGATGATGGCCAGACGGCGGTGCCCCAGGGCCACGGGGCCTTCCTGCCAGTGCCCGCTGCCATCCGGTCCGCGATGGGCGAGGGTGTCCGTCATTCGCCGCAGCGCCGCGAGATCGGGGGCCGCGCGGTCGAACCGAAGCATGCCGGCGAGCCCGCACATCGTGTTTAGCCTGAGATTGCCAGGAGGGTGAATGCCGAAGCCGACGGTGCTTGCATTCAGGACAGCGTATCGACGAACGGTGCGACCGCGAAGCCGTGCGAGAGCGCCATCAGGGCGCCGGGCAACGCCATGACCCTCTTGATCGGGACGAGCCGGGACGGCCTCGGCTCGAACATGAAACCCCAAATATCATCGCGGAAGCCCACCATGAAAGGATCTTTCTCCAGATGTCTTATCGGCACATTATGGCCCGGATCCCCGCATGGCGCCGAGGACGGCAACACACTGCGCCGGCTGCGCTCACCGGCCGCGGACGGAACGCGGGCATCGTTGCAGAGCCGTTGGCGTTATGCAAAACCGCCTGCCGCCGGTGCGCGCTCGGCATGGGCGGGCCCGTGGGGGGCCGAGCGGCGTCCGCCCGACTGCCATGGCCACCGGCGTCGCGCCGGACTCGAGAACCGCGCGGTGGTTTCCACCCGGGCCATGCCGCGAGACTTGCGCCCCTGCAGCTTGCTGCATTCTTAATAATGCCTTAACGGACAATCGCCAGATTCGCGCCTCGTCGGCAGTCGCCCGCTGGTATCGTGCGCTACGATGATGCCCTGAAAAGAAATTGGTTTCTAAAGCCATGTCCGAGCCCGCCACAGCCGACACCGCCAACCCTTCCGGCCGCTTACCCGGGCGGCTGCCCGCGCTGCTGCTGCTGGCGCTGCTGGTGGCCGTGCTCATATTCGCTTTCCGCGACAGCCTGACATGGATGGTGCAGCGCGGCTGGCAGAAAGAGGAATACAACCACGGCTACCTGATCCCGTTTGTCGCGGCGTTCCTGATCGCCGTCCGGTCGCGCGAATTTTCCGCCGTGCCGTGGAACGGGTCGCCGAGCGGACTGGTGCTCATCGGCATCGGCTATGTCATGCTGTTGCTCGGCCAGATGAGCTCGGTGCTGACCGTCTCCCATTTCGGCTTCATCGTGGCGTTGTGGGGATGTTTCGCAACCGTCCTCGGCTGGCCTGCCGTGAAGACCATCTGGCCGGCGCTCGCCTACCTCGTCTTCATGGTGCCGATGCCGAACTTCCTCGAAGTGAAGCTGACCGCCGGCCTGCAGCTCATCTCGACCGAGATTGGCGTCATGGTGATCCGCCTCGCCTCGATCCCGGTATACGCCGAAGGCAACGTCATCGACCTCGGCGCCTACCAGCTTGCCGTAGACGAGGCCTGCAGCGGCCTGCGCTACCTGTTCCCGCTGATGAGCTTCGGGTTCCTGTGCGCCGTGCTGTTCGAGGCGCCCGCCTGGCAGCGCGTCATCGTGTTCGCCTCCTCGGTGCCCCTCACGGTACTGATGAACAGCGTCCGTATCGGCGTGATCGGCATCCTGGTCAACGCCTACGGTGTCGAGCAGGCAGAAGGGTTTCTCCACGATTTCGAGGGCTGGGTCATCTTCATGGTGTGCGTAAGCATCATGTTCCTGATGATGTACGTCATGGCGCGTTTCTCCGGGCGCAGCCTGCTGAAAAGCCTGCGGCTCGACACGCCGCCGACCGGCGAGATCGTCCGGCTGCTCGGCGGCCAGCCGGCCCGGCGCAGCGGCGCCGTCGCGGCGGCGGTGGTGCTCACCGGCACGCTGCTGATTGGTGCAGTGGACGCGCGCGAGGATATCGTCCCGGCCCGCACCAGCCTGAACGCGTTCCCCCTGGTGCTCGGTCCCTGGCGCGGTGGCGAACAGGCCACGGAGCAGCGGGTGCTCGACGTCCTCGAGGCCGACGACACCATACTGGCGATCTATCAGCGCGACGCCGACCCGTTCCCGGTCGCGCTCTGGATGACGTACTACAGCAGCCAGAGGGGCGATCGTGCCGTGCACTCGCCGTCCGTGTGCCTGCCGGGCGGCGGCTGGAACCTGCGGGTTTTCGAGCCCGTGCAGGTCCCCGACGTACGTGCCGATGGCGGCGACCTGCCGGTCAACCGCGTGATCATCCAGATGGGGGACGCCCGGCAGCTCGTCTATTACTGGTTCTGGCAGCGTGGCCGCATGCTCACCAACGAGTACCTGGTCAAGTGGTACATCTTCTGGGACGGTCTCACGCGTAACCGCACCGACGGCGGCCTCGTGCGGCTGACCACGCCGATCGGCGAGGGCGCCGACGCGGAGGCCGAGGCCGATCGCCGGCTGCAGGAGTTTGTGCGCGTGCTCGACCCGAAGCTCGCCTACTATCTGCCGGGAGAAAATGTCGTGGCCAGAGTGGCGCAAAACGACTGATCGGCCGACCGGGCGAACCGCCACCTGCCTTCAGCGGGCAGAATTCTCTCGCGGTCCCCGGGGGCCGAGTGCCGGGGACGCGGACAAGGTCGGCGGTACGCTGACCTGAACCCGGTGGATTACGAATCTTTGTCGCGGGCCATTGCCGCCAAACGCCTGCGCGATCACCACGCTTTATGTAACACCGCCGCCTGGCTGGCCCTGCCTGCGTCAGCTTATTGCGAAAAATTCACGCAAATTCATCCATACGGATGAAGACGCGACCGTGCCCTGGGCGATAGGTTGGGGGCGCTGTTCAGGGACTCCAAGGAAAATAACGCCATGAACCCAAGCCTTTCTCGCCGTGCCTTGACTACCACGTTTTTCACGACAGCCGGGCTGCTGCTTGCGAGCGTCACCGCGCAGGCGCTCACCCTCAGCCTCAATGCCAGTCCGGCGGGATTCACGGAGGTCTCGGGCGGCACGGTCAGCGACAGCCGCTACCGCATATCGAACAACAACTGGGACATGATCATCGCACCGGCCGGCAATCCGATCAGCGGTTTTGCCCAAAGCAACCTTGGCAACGATGCAGCCCTAAGCGGCAACACCTACGCCTTCGAAGCCAAGTACACCGCCGGGACCGGCTACAGCTTCCAGATCTTCGGCTCCTTCAATGGCGGAACGCTCGTCGACCCGCTGGTGTCATGGACCACGGCCGATGGCGCGAAGAACGGCAAGTCGCCGACCGATTCCTACAACGCCATCCTGCTGAACGCGCGTGCCGACGGCGTGAGTACCATGACGATCTCCGATCTCGCGTTTTCGATTAGCGGTGCGTCGACCAGCGGCTCGCTCGCCTCCCCGATGGCCGTCGCCGGGGGAAGCATGCAGCAGTGGCTGGTCGCCGATGGCAGCCTTTCCGGGACCAGTTGGACGCTGACCGGCAAGCTGAACGGCACCGGAGCCGCGGCGGTCGGCGACGAAGGCCTGAAGTTCGACGTTTACACCAAGAACGTTTCCCTGGTGCCCGTCCCTGCAGCTGCCTGGCTGCTGGCGTCCGCACTGGGAGGCCTCGCAGGACTACGGCGTCTGCGCCAGCACGCCTAGGAGTTCCTGCCCGCGCCGCCTCTCGTCGATTTCAACCCCGTTTCGCAGTCCTGCCAGGTCTATTGAAGAGGGGCCGGTTCTT
>JAKLLP010000195.1:0-4542 GCA_023150055.1 Gammaproteobacteria bacterium
GTCGCTGTCCTCCCACAGTTCCTCGTCCAGCTTGCGCTTGCGGTTCATTGCCGTATGCCTCTGTCGTGGTTGTGCCGTTGAAGAATCGGTAAGCCGATGTGGATTGAATGATCGGGGCTGGCCATGGAACGGCCGGTCGGTGTCGGTGATGAGGAGGTTGGCTCGGGTTGCGGTAGGGTCCCGTTATGACCTGGCGCGCGGGCGGGCTCGGGAGGCGCGCGATGGCCTCACACGAGGTAGTCCTCGAAATCTGCAAGTAGCCTGCCGAGCTCGCGCTGTTCAGTCGCCTGCTCGATCCGGCGCCGATTGACGAGCCACTGGGCCGTGAAGGGCCGTGCGTGGGACGTGCCCTGATCGACAGCTGCGAGGCTCGTGTCGAGCTCGTCTGGTTCGTCGACCGTTCGCATGGGGTCTCTCGACCGTCCTGGTACCAATCCTGATCGTGATGCGCGGGCCGCGGAAGGCGTTTGGTCCCCCGGGGCGCCGCTCACCAAAAAAGATAATCCGCCGTTCTTTAAAGTCAAGATGGCGGGGCGCGGACCTGCCCGGTTGGTATGGTCCGGCCCCAGATATGCCGTGACGATGCGCAACGGGCGGAGCGCCCGGAGGCGCGGGTCGGCGCCAGGCGCGAGTATCGAGGAACGAGGGCGGGCCGCATGAATAGTGCGGGCCGGCACGCCTGGCAGCGGGCCGCGCGACATAAAGGCATGATGGACGTCATTCCATGCCGTGGCTAATCTAGCGATGAAGGTGGAAGACCCGGTCGACAAGCTGTTGAGGCAATGGGCCGAGGAACGCCCGGAACTCGATTGTTCGAGCCTGAACGTGGTGGTTCGCGTGCTGTTCCTCGCCAAGATCCTGCGCCGGGATGCCGAGAACGCCCTGGCGGAGCAGGGGCTGAAGCTCTGGGAATACGATGTGCTGTCGGTGTTGCGTCGCCAGGGTCCACCGTTCCGGTTACCCGCGACGGCGCTCGCGCGCGCGGCGCTGCTCACCTCCGGGGCCATGACCAATCGTATCGATCGGCTCGAATCCCGCGGCCTGGTTTCGCGCGGCGAGGATCCGGCCGATCGGCGCGGTGTCATGGTGTCGCTGACCGACAAGGGGCAGCGCCTGACGGACGCCGCCATCGAGGCGCGATTGCGCGCAGCGGACCGGCAGCTCGGGGCGCTTACTCCAGCCGAGCGCAGCACCGTCGCCGACGGACTGAGGAAGGTTTTCCTTGCTGTCGCGCCGCCGGAGTCGGACTCCTGGTAAAGGATTCCACCGAGGGTTTGCCGCTGGCCACCGCCCTTGCGGCGGGAGGTCTCCGAAGTCACTCCCGCCCTCGTTCATCAATACTCGCTTGGTTCGGAGACCCCCGCCTCCGGGCGGTCCGTCCGTCGCAAGCCGTCAGGATACTGATGGATCAAGAACGCGCCGCGGTTTTGAGATGGGTTCCAGCATGCCGCCACGAACGGGTGCCGACACTCCGAAAATTGCGGTACGACGGCCGCCTATACTTACAGGTCGAGCTGCAGCTCGCGGATCTTGCGCGTGAGCGTGTTGCGGCCCCAGCCGAGCAGGCGCGCGGCTTCCTGCCGTTGGCCGTGCGCACGAGCGAGCGCGGTGCGGATCAGCGCCTTCTCGAACTCCGGTAAAGCCGTGGCGAGTAGCGGCTGGTCGACGCCGCGCTCGAGCCGCTGGTCGGCCCAGCGAGCCAGGCCGTTCGACCACTCGGGGGATCCGGCGAGCGTGGCGGTACCGCCGCCGAGCTCCTCCGGAATGTCGGCTGCCTGGATCTCGGGGCCGGGTGCGGTCACGGTGAGCCGCCGGCAGGCGTTGACGAGCTGGCGCACGTTGCCGGGCCATTCGAAGCCGCGCAGCAGCGCGAGGGCATCGCTCGCCACGGCCTTCGGCTCTGCGCCGAGTTCGCGTGCCGCTTCACGCAGGTAGTGATCGAGCAGCAGCGGGATATCTTCACGCCGCTCACGCAAGGGCGGCGTAACGATATGAATCACGTTCAGCCGGTGGAACAGGTCCTCACGAAAGCGCGACTCGCGCACCGCCGCCGCGAGGTCCTGGTTGGTCGCGGCGATGACCCGCACATCGACGCGGATCGGCTGTTGGCCACCGACCCGGTAGAACTCTCCTTCGGCCAGCACGCGCAGCAGCCGCGTCTGCAGCGCCGGTGACATGTCGCCGATCTCGTCGAGGAAAAGCGTCCCCGTGTGGGCCTGTTCGAAGCGCCCGACGCGGCGGCTGTCGGCCCCGGTAAACGCGCCCCGCTCGTGACCGAACAGCTCGGACTCGAGCAACTCCGCGGCAATCGCCGTGGTGTTCAGTGCCACGAACGGTTTGGTCGCCCGCGGGCTGTGCTGGTGCAGGGCCTGGGCGACGAGTTCCTTGCCGGTGCCGGACTCGCCGGTAATGAGCACCGTCATCGACGAGCGCGACAGGCGGCCGATGGTACGAAAGACCTCCTGCATCGCCGGCGCCTGGCCGATCATCTGCGGGATGACGGCGCTCGGCACGGGCTCATTGGCCGCCGGGCGCAGCCCGGCGCGCGCCGCGCGCCACACGAGGGCCACCGCCTCGTCCACGTCGAATGGTTTCGGCAGGTACTCGAAGGCTCCACCACGATAGGCCGCCACCGCGCTGTCGAGGTCGGCATGCGCCGTGATGACGATGACGGGTAAACCAAGACCGCTCGATTCGATGCGGCGCATCACTTCCAGGCCATCGGCACCCGGCATGCGCACATCCGTGACCACGACATCCGGATGTTGCTCGCGAAGCGCGGCGAAAAAAGGCTCGGCATGCTCGAACGAGCGCGTGGTCATCCCTGCGCCCTGCAGGGCCTTCTCCAGCACCCAGCGCACGGCGGCATCGTCATCGACCACCCAGACATTGAGCGGTTGCGCGTTCATGCCGGGCCCTCGGCCGGTTCCGTATCGATCGGCAGGCGCAGCATGAACACCGTCTGGCCCGGTCGCGAGCGGTACTCGATGAGGCCGCCGTGGCGACTCATGATCTCCTGTGCCAGCGCCAGGCCAAGACCGGTGCCCTCGGCGCGACCCGAGACCAGCGGGTAGAAGATCGAGTCGCCGAGCTCGGGTGCAACACCCGGGCCATCGTCTTCGATCTCGATATTGGCCACGACCCTGTGGCGCCGATCGCCGATCACCCAGTTCGTCAGGGCGCGGGTCCGCAGCGTGACGTGGCTGGTACGGTCCGGGTCCTGGCTGACCGCCTGCACCGCGTTGCGCGCAATGTTGAGGACGGCCTGCAGGAGTTGATCACGATCCACCAGCACCGGTGGCAGGCTCGGGTCGTAATCGCGCCCGATTCGCACGTGCGCGGGCGCTTCGTTGCCGACGAGAGCGCGGACACGCTCGAGGATCTCGTGCACGTTTTCCTGCTCGCGCCGCGGGCTTCTTGCCGGACCGAGCATGGTGTCCGTCAGCGCGGCGAGACGATCGGCCTCGCCGATGATGATGCGTGTGTACTCGCGCAGCTCTCCGGTCGCGAGCTGGCGTTCGAGCAGCTGGGCGGCGCCGCGCAGGCCGCCGAGCGGGTTGCGGATCTCGTGGGCGAGCTGGTAGATCACCCGGCGGCTCGCATCATGCTGATTGATGAGGGCCTTCTCGCGGTCGATGTGCCGCCAGTGGGTGGCATCGATCAGTTCGAGAATCACGAAGAGGCCGCGTTCGCTCCTTACGGGGGTGGCGCGGCCCGTCACCTTAATGATCTCGCCCTGCTGGTACACCGGGCGCATGTCGAACTCGTGGCCATAGGTCTGGCCGGACGCGCAGGAGCGCTCGATCAGCACACCGAGTGGTGCGAGTTCCGGCAGCAGGGTCGGCAGGTGCCGGTCACGGGCCTGGTTGCTGCTGATGCCCAGCAACGATTCTGCAGCCGCATTGAGATGGCACACATAGCCGTCGGCAGTGACCATCGCGACCGCGGTGGTCAGGCTGTCGAGGATGAAGGCCGCCGTCGGCACGGCGGCCGGCGTCAGGGACCGCCGGGCGTCGCGATCGGGCGGACAGGATTCGCGAGCGAAGTCTGCCTGACCATGAAGGTTCGCGTCGGGCTGCTGATGAGCACCTCCCCCGCGTCGTTCACGACCTCCGCCTTCAGCGTGTGGACGCCGCGGAAGACGTCCTGCAGCTGAATCTCCGTCGCCCCCGCCGGCAACTGCTGCTCCGCCCCGTCCAGGAACAGCCGCAGAGCGTGTCCCGGCCGCAGTTCGGGATTCACCCTCAGGGACACGCGGAGTTGACCTTCGATATTCCAAAGCACCTCTTCCTGCTCGGGGCTCGCGATTTCGAGCGCCTCGTATGGCGAGGCCGCCTTCGGCTCGGCCGGCGCAGCCGTGCCGCTCACCCGTGGCGCCGGGGCGGGCGCGCTGAAGCCGGGACTCTTCTCGATACGAATCTTCTCGGCACCCGGCCTCCACTGGTCGGAGAAATGGGCCTGGCCATCGGGGTCGACCCAGCGGTAGACCTCGGTGGCGCCGACCGGGGCGGTGAGCAACGCGGCACACAGGAGCATGGAGCG
>JAKLLP010000195.1:4552-4939 GCA_023150055.1 Gammaproteobacteria bacterium
GGCCGTGCGGGCGACTACCACGCCGCGGGGTCTTAGGTAAAACCCCGCGGCGCGCCTCGTGATTACAGGCTGTAGTACAGCTCGAATTCGAGCGGATGGGTCGTCATGCGCACCCGCGACACATCCTGCATCTTCAGATCGATGTAGCCATCGACCAGGTCATCGGTAAAGACATCGCCCGCTTTCAGGAACTCCCGGTCCTTGTCGAGTTCGTTCAAGGCCTGCTCGAGCGAGAATGCGACCTGCGGGATCTTTTTCTCCTCCTCCGGCGGCAGGTTGTAGAGATCCTTGTCCATGGCCTCGCCGGGATGGATCTTGTTCCGGACCCCGTCGAGCCCTGCCATCAGCATCGCCGCGAAAGCGAAATACGGATTGGCGGTGCTGTCC
>JAKLLP010000196.1 GCA_023150055.1 Gammaproteobacteria bacterium
GTACTCGGTGGCGCCCAGCGCAAAGGGCGTCTTGAACGTGTCCTGGGCGAGCGAGTCGCGGCGCGGGTTGAGCACGCCGTAGAACGTGTTCGGGCCGCGGCCGCCGTTGGTGGCGCGGATGGTTTCCGCCCACCGCACGAGACGCGGATGCCCGAGCCAGTGGTTGGCGCGGTCACCCCGGATCCTGGCCCGGCGCCAGTTGCGGTGGCGCAACTCGCGAGGATCGCCTTTCTCCCCCGCGAGGCCCTCGGGCAATACCCGTCTCGCGAGTTCGAGGACCTGCGCCTCGGCGGTGTCGGCAGGTGCCTCCTCCTCCTCCCTCCAGATGCGGCGCAGGCGCCAGCCGCGGCTTTGCGACTCGAAGTAGCGCGCGTCGTTCCAGAGACAGAAGGCAAGGTAGGCGCACAGGCGATCGTCGGTCGACATGTCGTGTTCGGGGTTGCCCGGTCCGGCGACGTCGGGCCAGCGGATGCGCGCGGGGTCGCTGATGACGACCAGGTGATATTGCAGCTCGAAGGCGGCCCGCCAGGTGATCTGCGCCGCGAACAGGCTCGAGCCGGCATACGCCGCACGGTTCGCATCCGCGACCGCCAGGGCACGGCTCCACAAGGTCATCCAGCCGAGGGTCTCGGGGACGACGCGCCAGGCGCGCGCGCGGTGGCCGAGACCGAGCAGGCGGCAGTGCAGCTCGCGGAGCAGTTCCTCCGTCGTGGACGCCACGCGAAATTCGAGGCCCGGCTCGCCGCCGGCGAGGTCGGGCAGGTCGAAGGCGAGGGCTTCGAGATCAACCGTGGCGGGTCTGTTCATGAAGCCTGCGGCCTGCGCCTGCGCTCATTCCGCCTGAAGCGATTCGACATGGCGCAGCAGCCGCTCGGCCATCTGTGTCGCGGTGGCACGGCCCGGCATGTCCTGGGGAACCCGCGCCTCGAGTTCGTAGCCCCAGACGGGCATCGTCCTCGTGCCATGGGCACTGATCACGGCGCGACCATCGATCACGTCGCGCACCCGGTCGGCCGGAAAGCCGGCGCCGCCGCCGAGCCGGGCGAGATCCGGGACCGCCACCTTCAGCGCTGCTGCCACCGGGCCGTCGCCGCGCCCGGCCGGTCCGTGGCAGCTCGCGCACAATCGGCCGTAGAGCTCGGCACCGCTCGCGGCGGAGAGGGATCCATCATCCGCGTCCGCCAGCGCGGGGGCGCAGAACAGGACGGAGAGGAGGGGCAGGAGTATTCGCTTCAGGGTCATGGGTTGCTCTGCGGTGAGGCCGAGTGTTCCTCGTCCGGGGAAAACAGCGCCTCGGCGGCGGCCTGCCGGGCGAGGCGTTGCGCCTGGGCAAGCTCCTGCTCGCCGGCCCGCAGGACTTCCTCCCCGGTGCGGATGCTCGCCAGGCGCGCGCTCAGGCGGCTGCGCATGATGTACCAGCCGATCGGTGCGGTCAGCGCTGCGCCGATGGCGGCTCCGATGAGCGAGTAGCCGAGCCAGCCGGCGCCGGCCAGTATCCACAGCACCGTGAACAGGTCCCACCAGATGCCCCGTCGCCATTGCGAGTTCGGGGCTTCGTTTTTCAGGTCGTCGAGCTTCTCGCGGGTTTCATCGACGACCGCTTGCCAGTAAGTGACGGCCGCGGCGCGCTGTTCCTGACGCCGGGCATGGAGCGTGCGCTCATGCCGTATCAGCCTGCGACGGCGCCCTTCCTCGGGAATCCCGAAGTAGCGCTCGCGGCGGCGGGTCTCGTCGACCTCGCCCCCCAGCGCGTCGATCTCCAGGGCCGCGCGCTCGGCGGCGAGCTGCACCAGCTCGGCGTTCAGCGCGTCGAGTTTCTTGGCGGCCGCCCTGCGCTTCATCCGCGAAACACCGCGATGCCGGCGAGCGAGCGAAATGGCGCAGTGAAGCCCGTGTCCATTTGCTGGAGGATTTTTTCATCTTTCAGGTCGATGCGGGCGGCGACACCCGTCCACACATTGGCCGCCAGCGCATAGCGTTCGTCCACGTCGGGTGTTACCTGGGCCCAGCCATAACCCGGTAGCGCGATGTGCTGGCGCATCCGGCCTTCTTCGTCGTAGACGGCGAGCCCGGTGGCATCGGTGCACAGCAGCCGCCCGTCGGCGAGATAGGCTGGCGCAATGAACCAGCGCCGGTCGTTGCGATCGTACGGGTCCGCATCCGCGTAAGCCGCCAGGTCCGGCATCTGCCGGTCGTTGCGTATGTCGTAGCGCATCAGCCGCCGGCCCGTCTCAGTGGTGTAGGTGATGAAATCACCGGAGGGGTGCAGCGTGGAGTGCGTCACTCCCTTGAAGCGGGTCATCTCCGGGGCATTCTCCACCCGGAAGGTCTGCAGCGGTTCGAGTTCCGGGCTGTACTTGTAGATGCAGCCGTCACCGAGCGTGCCGTCGTCGAGGAGCTTAGCGCTGGTGCCTTTCCAGATTTCCTTGCCGATGAAGTACTCGCCGAAATAGTGGTTGCCGTCGCGGTCCCAGTTGACGCTGCCGAAGGACCGTCCCGAGTCCCAGGGCGGCAGTTCCCGGGCCTCCGGCGTGGCGCGCACGGCCACGTGGTCGTGGCAGTCGAAGGCCCACAAGGTGCCGTCGGGCGCGACCTTGCACCCGACGATGAAATAGCGGGTGCCGGTCGTGTACCAGGTGCCCTTCATGACGAAATTGGCGTCGAGCTGCAGCACCCGGCCCTCGCCCATATGATCGTCTGCGGGGTTGTCGAGGTAGGTGTTGCCGAGAAAGATGTCGCCGCGGGCGAAGGGCTTCAGCGTCGATGTTTTCTGCATGGGCTTCACGATCCGGCGCTCGGGGCCTCAGCCCCCGCGACTGCAGCCTCTTCGAGCAATGCAGATCATACGCCAGCGCCCGGGCGCTGGAAGGCATGGCGCTGTTCGCCGGCATGCTCCGGGGACCCTCCTGCCTGGGTGCGGATGTGGATGTCGCGCTGCGGGAACGGAATCTCGATGCCCGCTTTCTCGAGCGCATCGTTGATTGCCATCGCGAGTTCGCTGGTGGTCACCAGCAGGCGATCGGCATCCGGGGTCCATACCAGCACCCTGAAGTCGAGCGAGCTCTCCCCGAAGCCCGTGAATGCGACCAGGGGCTCGGGGTGGCGGGCGAGATCGGGTATGCCATCGATGACCTCGCGTATCAGCGACTGGACCTTGCGCAGGTCGCTGCCATAGGCCACACCGAGCGGCAGGTCGATGCGGCGCGTGCGGTCGGAAAGGGTCCAGTTGATGACGTTCCCCGCGATAAACGTGCTGTTCGGCACGATCACCTCGGCCCCCTCCAGCGTGCGTACGCTCGTCGCCCGCAGGCCGATGCTGAGCACCCGGCCAGTCTGGTCGCCGACGGCGATCAGGTCGCCGACATTGAAGGGCCGTTCGAAGGCGAGGACGATGCCCGAAACAAAGTTGCTGACGACGTTCTGCAGGCCAAAGCCGAGGCCCACGCCGAGCGCGCTGACCACCAGGGTAAGCTGGCCGAGCTCGAATCCCGAGGCGGCGAGCGCCATCAGCAGCCCGACCGTGAGCAGCAGGTAGTAAATCAGGCGCGAGGCGGCCGAGGCGGCGCCCGGAGCGACCGGCAGGCGCGTCATGACTTCTTCGTCGAGCAGGAACCGCACGAGTCGCGCGAGGCCGATGGCCAGGGCAATGCCGAGCAGCAGGACGATTACGTCGATCGCGGAGATGCTGATGCCGCCGATCTCCAGCCGCGCCTGCAGTGCCTCGCTCAGCGATTCCCAGGCGAGTGCGGTGAACGGAAACAGTCGCGGCATCATCGGCAGCGCCAGCATCACCAGCGCCAGGTTGATCAGCTGGTGGCCGCGCCGACGCACGAGATCCGGGTGGTTGCGAATCGCCCGCAGGTGCTGCGCGGGGGCATGCTCGATCGCCTGGTCCCAGAGTTCACGCAGGGTCTGCGCCGCGACCAGCAACACCGCCGGCACCAGGGTGGATAGCAGCATCCCCTCGACCAGCTGCTCGCCGAGTTCCAGCGCGCCTGTCAGCAGGGCGATCACCCCGGCTCCGAGAATGACGATTCCCGCGTGGATGCCGAGGCGGACGATCACGGCGATACCCCCGGCGCCTGCCGCCGGCGCGGCGGCGGTCGCCCGGCGCAGCCGCGCAAACAGCGCGAGCCCGACCACGCCGAGAACGAGAAAGCCGAGCGAGGCGTCTTTCGTGTTCAGCAGCGCGGTGAGCCAGGTCGAGACGATCGAGAGCACCAGCAGGCCACGCAGCGGGACCTGCACCGCCGCGGGGGCGATCAGCCGCAGCAGCGGCCATGCCGCCGCGACGACGATCACGATGTGCAGGAGGCCGTGCCCGGCCGTGAATTCGAGCCCGAGCAGCTCGGGCGCGATCACCGACCAGATGAGCACGGCGGCGGCGACCGGCTTCTGCAGGACGAGTGTATTCCGAGCATCGCCGTGGTCGTCCGACGCCGCGCGCCGCAGCGCCAGCATGCCGGCGATCGAGCCGGCGAGGGCGATCACCAGCAGCGACCATCGGCCGGCCTGGGTCCGAACCGACTCGACGACGATTTCCCACGCCGCGAGAAGATTGCGTCCCGCGGTGGCTGCCAGGCCGGCCAACCGCGGCGGCGATTGCCACAGCGGGGGCTGCTCGGCATCCAGTCGCAGCGCCGTCCGCTCTTCCTGCAGGCGCACGTCCTCGAGCGACTGCAAGGCTTCGGCCACCTGGCGCTGGTACGTCGAGGCCCGCTGTGCCTCGGTGACGATCTCATCGAGAGCGCGGCGCAACCGTGGGCGCGCAGCATCGCTGCGCCGGCCAAGCTCGTCCATGCGCGTCAACATGGCTTCGGGCAGCTCGGCACCTGCCGAGTCCCCGGCCAGTGTGGCGGCGATCAGTTCCGCGCCCGACTGCAGGCGCTGGCGCTGCGCCTCGAGCCGCTCGACCTTGCGATCGAGCG
>JAKLLP010000197.1 GCA_023150055.1 Gammaproteobacteria bacterium
TAGAATCTCGATTCATAACAAGCCGTTATAAATGGAACGGTGACAATGAGCCATAAATTCAGTCGCATTGCATTTGCCTTGCTCGCAGCATCCATTTTTGTGACTGCTGTGCAAGGCCAGACGCCCCCTGTCCCCGTTTCATCCCCCCGTTTCGACATAGCAACATATCGCATCGAGGGCAACAGCCTGATCGAAACCGCCACGCTGCAGGAGGCGATCAGGCCATTTACCGGCAAAGAGCGCGACTTCGGCGACGTGCAGCGCGCCGTCGAGGCGATCGAGGCAGCCTATGCACGCGCCGGCTGGGGCTCGGTGCAGGTGCTGCTGCCCGAACAAACGTTGGAGTCTGGTACCGTCGCCATCCGCGTGATCGAGGGGCGCATCGCCAGGATCACAGTCGAGGGAAATCAGCATTTCGGCGAGGAGAATGTACGTGCCGCCGTGCCGGATCTGCGCCCGGGACAGACGCCACGACCGCTCGACATGCAGGAGAGCGTGCGCCTGGCCAACGAGAACCCGGCCAAGCAGACCGCCGTCGTCTTGCGCGCCGGCGAGAAGGAGGGCGATGTCGAGGCGCTGCTGCGGGTGGCGGACCAGCCGCCCCGAAGCATGAGCGTCAGTCTCGACAATACCGGCAATCGCCACACCGGCGACTGGCGCCTCGGTGTCGGTCTCCAGCACGCCAACCTGTTCGGCCGCGACCACGTTTTCAACGTCCAGGCCATTACTTCGCCGGGGCATTACGACCAGGTGCGCATCGTCGGCCTGGGCTACCGCATTCCTTTCTACGCCTGGGGCGATTCGCTGGATTTGTCCGCCGGCTATTCCAGCGTCGACTCCGGCGTCATGCAACAGCTTTTTGCCGTCAGCGGCGCGGGGCGTGTCTACAGCGCACGCTACACCAAGAATTTCCCGCGCTGGGCCGGCTGGGAACCAAAGCTCCTCTTCGGACTCGACCACCGTGCCTACAAGAACAGCGCCGAGTTGATCGGCACCGGCGTGCGGCTGTTGCCCGACATCACCGTGCGGCCGGCCTCGCTTGCTTTCAGCCTTGCCCGCCGCGACGAAGCCGGCGCGAGCGCATTCAGCCTGACAGCCGTGCGCAACCTCCCCGGCGGCGAACATGGCGGCGCTTCCGATTTCTCCCGCACTCGGATCGGCGCCGACCCGCGCTATGTGCTGTGGCGCTTTTCTGCCAGCCATGTCGCGCCCATCGCGGCCGGCTGGCAATGGCGCGCGGCCCTCAATGGCCAGTGGACGCGCGATGCGCTGGTGCCGGGGGAGCAGTTCGGCCTGGGCGGCTTCGCCTCGGTGCGCGGCTTGCGCGAACGCGAGGTGGCCAACGACCGTGGCCATCAGGGCACCCTTGAACTCTACACGCCGGATTTTGGCGCCGGGCTCGCCGCCTCCCTGAGCCTGCGTGCGCTTGCCTTCTACGATTTCGGGCGCGTCTCCCGGGTTAGGCCACTGCCGGGAGAGTTGGATGTCGAGAGTGTTTCCAGCGTCGGCCTGGGGCTGCGCGGCGGTATCGGCGGGGGCCTCAGCCTGCGCTTCGACTACGGCGTCGTGCTCCAGCCCGGCGGCAGCCAGAACCGCGGCGACGGCCGCGCCCACCTGGGGCTGCTCTACCAGCAGGCGTTCTGAGACGACGCCCGCGCAAACCGACGAGGTGGCAGCATGAAAAAAGCGAACCGCGTTCCCGATATGTCGATCCGGCTGTGCTCGCTCACACTGGCGCTGGCCATGTGCTTTCCAGTCGCCGCGCCAGCCAATCCGGTCAACCCGACCGTGATGGCCGGGCAGGCCGGCTTCAACACGGCCGGCAACACATTGACGGTCACCAATACGCCCAAC
Source organism: Gammaproteobacteria bacterium (assembly GCA_023150055.1). Taxonomy (GTDB): domain Bacteria; phylum Pseudomonadota; class Gammaproteobacteria; order Steroidobacterales; genus QUBU01. Next base: position 1,855 of record JAKLLP010000197.1, read on the forward strand.
GCCATCATCAACTGGCAGGGGTTCTCCATCGGCCCCAACGAAACAACGCGCTTCATTCAGCAAAGCGCTGCCAGCGCCGTGCTGAACCGCGTCACCGGGGGCGATCCCTCGCAAATCCTCGGCGCGCTTCAGTCGAACGGCCGCGTCTTCCTCATTAATCCCAACGGCATCGCGTTCGGCGCAGGAAGCCGCATCGATGTCGGCGGCTTGGTTGCCTCCACACTCAATCTTTCGGATGCCGATTTCCTCTCGGGCCGGTTGAACTTCACCGAGCGCACCGGCGCCGGCGCTATTGTTAATGAGGGCGAAGTGCGTGCTGCCCGGGGCGGGCAGATTCTGCTCATCGCCCCGCAGGTGGAAAATGCTGGGCTGATATCGGCGCCCAACGGCGAGGTGCTGCTCGCCGCCGGCAAGAGCGTGCGGCTGGTGGATATCGCCAATCCAGAGATCCAGTACGAGGTGAATGCTCCGGAGAATGCCGCCATCAACCTCGGCAGCCTGATGGGACGCAGCATCGGCTTGCACGGCGGGGCCATCCGTCACAGCGGGTTGGCTTCCGCAGATAACGTGGGTGTGGATGAAGCCGGCCGCATTGTCTTCCGCGCCGTCGGCGAGGCGCGCGTCGAGGATGGCACGGTTTCCGCCGCGAGCACCGCCGGCCACGGCGGCCGCATCGAGGTGCTCGGCAACAAAGTGGTGCTGACCGGCGCGGCGAGGCTGGACGCCTCCGGCGCCACGGGCGGCGGCACGGTGCTGGTCGGAGGCGACTACCAGGGCGGGAACCGGGATATCCCCAACGCCGAGCGGACCTTTTTCGGCGCCGGTGCCGAGATTCGCGCCGATGCCACTCAGAGCGGCGACGGCGGCAAGGTGATCGTCTGGGCGGACGAGGCGACGCGGGCTTATGGCACTGTTTCGGCACGGGGGGGAGAGTTGGGTGGCGACGGCGGCTTCGTCGAGGTGTCGGGCAAACAGTATCTCGATTTCCGCGCCAGCGTCGACACCCGGGCCCCTGTTGGCAAGGGAGGTACTTTGCTGCTCGACCCGGATAACCTGACTATTGTCGGCGGTGGAGGGGGGACGAACGATACCGATGTGGCCGATGGGCAGATTTTTTCTGGCGATGGCAGCGGGACGTGGCAAGTCAGTGAAACTGCACTCGAGGGCTTATCCACCCCAAACGTAATATTGCAGGCAAACGAGAGTATCACCGTAGATACCTTGTCCGACGGCATCCTGGCGCTGAGCGGTGGTGTCAGCAGCTTCACGCTGCAAACAACGGCTTCTTCGTCGAGCGGGGGCATCAGTTTCACGACCTCCGGTGACGAAATCAGATCGACAAGCGGTGCAGCCATTTCGCTAATTGCCGGCGGCAGCGGTTCCCTTGGCAACATCGGGAAAATCACCTCCTCCGGTGCCACCGGCGGAACCATTAGCCTTACGGCCGCGGGCGGTATCGACCTGAAAGGCGCAATTACGTCCATCGGCACGACCTATGGCACGGTCGTTCTTGATGCCGGCGCCTCCGGCATCACCGGCAACGCCAGCGGCATGGTCACGGCCGGCGGCCTCAAGGTGATCTCCGGTGGCGCGGTCGCCCTCGGCAGCGCGGCTCATGCCATCGACACCCTGGCCGGCAGCAGTGTCGGTGGCTTCCAGTTCATGGATGCGAACGGCTTCACGGTGGGCACGGTCGCGGGAACGACTGGGCTGACAGCGGGCAGCGGCGACATTTTACTCACGGCGGGCGGCGCGAACAGCTTGTTGACGGTCGGCGATAGCGTCCAGGCCCCCGGCGGCAGCGTCACCTACATCGCCGACAACCAGGATCACCTCGCCGCGACGACTACCTCCGGGGTGGCCGGCAAGTTCATCGAGATCAAGCCCAATACGGCCGCGACGCAGATCGAGTTCGATAACGCCCCGGATGCGGCCGGATTCCTGCGCCTGTCGAATGCCGAACTGGGCCAGTTCACCACGCCCCTGCTCAAGGTCGGCAACAGCGCCGTCAGCGGCAACATCGCGTTCAACACGGCCATCAGCCCGGCGAACTTCCCGGCGCTATCCCTGATTACCTCTGGCAGCATCCTGCAGACGGCCAGCAGCACCATCGCCATCGCCGGGCTGAATGCCGACGGACACGGCGGCGTGAGCCTGACGGAGGCCAACGACGTCGACAAACTCGGTGGCCACACCAACGCAGGTGCGTTCTCATTTACCGACGCCGACGGGTTCGATGTCGCGCTGGTCGATGTAAACAACGGCATTTCCAGCAGTGGCGGCGGCAACATCGTCCTGACCAGCAGTGGCGGCGGCATCACGCAAAGCGGCGGCGCCACGCTGGCGACGAGCGGGGCAGCCACAATCACCGCGCAGACCGGCATCACGCTGAACAGTGCCAACACGGCCCCCATTGTGTCCCTGGACAACAGCGGGAGCGGGCATATCGCCTACTCCGCCAACACCGCCTCGCTTACTGCCAGCGCCGATAATAGCGCACCGGGCGGCAACCTGACATTGAGCAATACCGGCTCCGTGGTGACGTCCGGTTCCGGCATCGATAGTGACGGCACGACCACGGTAAACGCTACGGGGGGGGGCAGCGACATCACCGTGACGACCTGGGCACCCATTTTGGGGAATCACGTTACTTTGAATGCCGGCCGGGACGTGCTGGTGAATGGCAGCGGGGTGTACGCCAACAATAGCGGTGGCAATGTCAGCATCACGGCCGGGCGCGACATCCGGGTTGCCGCCGCGGCCGGTTACGATGCGGCGATCAATGCCGTAGGCGACATCTTCCTGACGGCCACCACGGGCAAGCTCTATCTCACCTCGTCCGGCGTGAACTCGGCCAGGGTGGAATCCGCGATACCGAACACCGTGCATCTGAACGTACCGGGCGTTCTCAGCGGCGGTTATGTCATCGATGGCGTGGAAGGAAGTTCTCCGCCAGTTTCCGGTGTCAATGCGAACACCGGCATTTTCACAAACGGCATTCCGGCCGTCGTTGGGGCCACGTTCCTGGTAACCACAGCTACGCCGCCGGCGCCGACGCTA
>JAKLLP010000198.1 GCA_023150055.1 Gammaproteobacteria bacterium
CCGCGCCGCGAGCAGCGCCGCGCGGATCGCCTGCGGGTCGTGGCCGTCCACCTCCGCGATGACCTGCCAGCCGTAGGCGCGAAAGCGCGCCGGCGTGTCGTCGCGGAACCAGCCGTGCACCTCGCCGTCGATCGAGATGCCGTTGTCGTCGTAGAGGCAGACCAGCTTGCCGAGCCCGAGCGTGCCGGCGAGCGAGCAGGCCTCGTGTGAGATGCCCTCCATCAGGCAGCCGTCGCCGAGGAAGACGTAGGTGTGGTGGTCGACGATGGTGAGCCCGGGCCGGTTGAACTCGGCGGCCAGCACCCTCTCCGCGAGCGCCATGCCGACCGCGTTGGCGAGGCCCTGGCCGAGCGGGCCGGTCGTGGTCTCGATACCGCGTTCCGGGTCGCGCTCGGGGTGGCCCGGCGTCGGCGAGCCCATCTGGCGGAAGCGGCGCAGGTCCTCGATCGTGAGCGAGTAGCCCGTCAGGTGCAGCAGGGCGTAGAGCAGCATCGAGCCGTGGCCGTTCGAGAGCACGAAGCGGTCGCGGTCGGGCCAGGACGGGTTGGCGGGGTTGTGCCGCAGGAAGTCGTTCCAGAGCACCTCCGCGATGTCGGCCATGCCCATCGGCATGCCCGGGTGGCCGGAGTTGGCCTGCTGGACCGCGTCCATGGCGAGCGCGCGCAAGGCATTGGCGAGTTCGCGGCGCCCGGCGGGGGCGGCGGCGGGGTTTGTTCTGCTGGTCATTGTCCCGGCCCGGATCAGGGCCGCGAATTGTCGCCTACCGCGCGGCTTTGCCGCAACGGGGCCCGGCCGCAGTTTTCATATCGGCCAGCGGACGCTGGCCGTCGGTACACGGACTCTTCAGGCGTTCTTGAGCGCCGCGAAGGGAAGCCCCGAATCCAGCATCGGCCCGAGCCGCTCGGTCATCTGCATGATACAGAATCCCCAAATCCTTAAGGGCAAAGCGCCTACGCCGCGGTCCGGTTCGTGACACTCCGCCGCCGCGCGCCCATCACCGCCACCGCAGAGCCGAATAGCCACACGACTCCCGGCACCGGAACCGCGGCGCCAACATCGCCGGAGCTCACCGCCCACGCGTAGTTAGAGACTGCTCTGAACGCCGCTGGTCTGGTAGCCGCAGTAGAAGTTGAAGACCCACGCGCCACTGGGATTGCGTATGACATAAGGTGCCGGGCTTGGCTTGTTTGGCTTTTTTCGCATGAGGAACCGCATCGAAGGGTGCGGACGTTTCCGCCGAAACGCCCGGTGGGTGGCGGCTGGCGGCCCAGCCACGGTGGCACGGACAGCTTACCTTGCCAGGGATCCTGACGGGCGAACTCGCTGCGGTGGGCGGCGGTTCTTGAGCCGCGCCTCGTTGCCCGCAGATCCCGGCAATTGGCGCGGATTCGGCATTTGCCCCGGCCGGTATCGCGGCGTAGATTGCCGGGATGGAAATCGACGTCGCCAAGCTGCTCGCACTGCCACCCGCCGAACGCGCCAAGCTGGCGCAGGTTCTGTGGAACAGCATTCCCGATAACGCGGGCCCGGAGGTACTCCCGATCTCGGATGCGGAACGTGTCGAACTCGAGCGGCGACTGGCCGAGTACCCCGAGGACGACACCGATGGCCGCCCCGTGGACGAGGTGATGGCCGACCTTCGTCGCGAGCTATGTCGAGGCACCTGAGGCTGCGGCCGAAGGCCCGAGGCGATATCGCTTCTGCGGTACGGTGGTACGAATCGGAGCGCATCGCGCTGGGGTCGGCGTTTCTCGCCGACATCGAAGTGCTGTTTTTTTGAATCTGTAACCCACCCATGCACTATGCGGTCGTGATCGGGACCACCCGACGTGCGTTGATGACTCGCTTTCCCTATGCCATCTACTTTCGCGCCAGCGCCCATACGGTCGATGTGATAGGCGTGCTGCATACGAGCCGCGACCCACGGCGATGGCAGGTGCGTGAGCCTGCGGAACGCTATGTTCCGGGTTGTCTCGCTGCCTGATTGATAACAGGCATGGCATCGCGTCCACAAAGGGCGCTGCCGCTGCCGGACAGAGGCAGCGCCCCCGGGATCAGGCCAGACAGCCGTCGCGGCTTGGTGGCTTGAGCCACTGTGGCGCGGGCAATCCGGGGACAGTGACCCATGAACGCCGTCCTGATTGAACATATGAAGGTGAGCGAGCTGCCCGAACACTGGCGCGCCGATCAACCCGCGGCGGATTACAACGGCCCCCTATCTGGAAATCGCCCAGAGACCCGGTAGACCCGCGAGGCAAGGAGCATCGGCATGAACGAGATTGTTTTCGTGGTCGAGGAGGCACCCGAGGGCGGACTGAGCGCGCGCGCAATCGGCGAGTCCATCTTTACCCAGGGCACCGACATGCAGGACCTCCATGCCCGGGTTCGGGACGCGGTGCGCTGTCATTTCGATCCGGACTCGGTGCCCAAACTCATCCGGCTGCATTTCGTCCGCGATGAAGTCATAGCCGCTTGAAGCTTCCCCATGATCTCTCCGGCGATGACCTGGCAAAGGCGCTGGGCCGAGTCGGATACCGGATCACGCGCCAGCCGGGTAGCCATCTTCGGCTGTCAACCGAGTCGGCCTCGCAGCACCATGTGACGATCCCCGCGCACGACCCGCTGAAGGTCGGGACCCTGGCGGGCATCCTCGGCGATGTGTCGGCCAACCTCCAGATCAGCCGGGAGGAACTGCTTCGACGCCCGTTTGGTTGACAGCGCCCGCCTGAGGGCAGGTGGGACAGGCGCCGGGGCCACGCCGCCGCAGCGCCCCCAGCACCGCCACCGAGGAACCGAACAACCACACCGCCCCCGGCACCGGAACCGCGGCAATATCGCCGGGGCTCACCGCCCACGCGTAGTAGTCGTTGCTCTTAAAACGTTGCCGCGGAAACACCGGCCGGCCAGACCGAGTCTGGCGCCGGGCGTGCGGAGCGAGCAAGGCTTGCCCGCAGGGGCGGCGGCACGGATGCCGCCGCTCCGGATCCCGAGCCAGGGACGGCGAGTGGATCCGGACACCGCGATTTTCCACAAGGTGCCGGGTTTGGCGTGTTTGGTTTTTTTTAGTGTTTCGGTGCTGTCGGGTGACAAATGGGACGTGCAGACCGGACCTCGAAGCAGACACTCTGGCCGAGCGCTACTTGTGTGGTATTCCCGCGCTCCCTGTTACACGAGCGACGCCCTGGTGCAATTCCATACAGGCTTATTTTCAACTAAACTAAGCTTAGTTTACTGATACCCGGATACAGCATGAAGAGCACCGTCATCAACATCCACGAAGCCAAGACCCACCTCTCGCGCATCGTCGAAGAAGTGGCTGCGGGTTCCGAAGTTGTCATTGCCAAGGCCGGAAGGCCCGTGGCCCGGCTGGTTCCGCTCGCCGCGCCGGCGCAGGCGAAGAAACTCGGCCTGCTGAAGGGTCGCATCCGGGTGCCGGACGACTTCAACAGGCCGCTACCGCCTGCCGTACTCGGGCAATTCGAGAAGGATTGAGCGTGCGGATGCTGCTCGATACGCATCTGCTGCTCTGGGCCCTGGCGTCGCCGCGCAGGCTCGGCGCTAGAGCGAGACAACTCGTTCTGAACGAAGAGATCTTCGTAAGTGCTGCCTCGATCTGGGAGATCAGCATCAAGTCCGCAATCGGCAAGCTGCATGCCGATCCGGCCGAGGTCCTGGCGGCGCTCGAACCCGCGGGATTCAGGGAACTGCCGGTGACCGGAGCGCATGCCGCAGGCGTCGCGCGGCTGCCGGCGCACCATCGCGATCCATTCGACCGGCTGCTGGTCGCCCAGGCCATCATGGAGCCGATGCGCCTGCTGACCAACGACGGCGCGCTCGCTGCCTACGGCGAGACCGTGCTGGTCGTCAGCTGAACGTTGCGCTTGCCATAACGTGCCGAGGCATGCTTCCTGCTGCAGCGGATTCCGCGTGGACAGGATGCCGTGCTCGAACTGGTGGCGCGTGGCATTCTCGGTGTGGGATTCTCGCTGATGACCGAGATCGTGTCGGTCCGCAGGCTCATGGTGCGTTACACGCGTGTGCCGATGTCACTGGCCGATGCCTGCCTGGTGCTCATGAGCGAACTCGACGACAAAGCGACGATCCTCACACTGGACAGCGACTTTGGTGTCTACCGCAGGAACCGACGGCAGGCGATCCCGACGATTCGGCCGGGATAACACCGAGGTGCGGAATACATAGGGTGACGGATTTGGCTTGTTTGAAGGATGGGTCGCGACTGGCGTCGCTCCGACGGCGTGGATGGCGACAGGCTTCAGCGTGTCCCGACCCGAAAAAAAGACCCCGCCGAAGCGGGGTCTCTGTTTCCGATTGGATGCGTGCTCTAAGCGGTCGGATGCGTTCTGCGCTTCATCATACCCAACGCTCCCAGTGCGCCGCCGAAGAGCCATACGGCCGCCGGCACCGGCACCACAGCGGACACTGCACCACTCACCACGCTGCGCAACAACGTGGCGTTACCTGCCCCTCCGCAGAAAAATCCCGGTGGCGGGTTGGTCGTGCAGATGCTCTCCTGCCCTCCGGCCAGGGACACGACACCACCGGCATTCGACAATCCGGAGGAGAAACTCAGGCCAATCCACGTGCCGCCAATGCCGAGGTCGCTGCTGGTGCCGGCCGCTGTGATGAAATTCAAGGTCGGACCGAACGGTGAATTCAGGTAGTTGGTATACGTCGCACCGCCAAAGCTGCCACCGGCCGTGGTCGTGATGTTGAAGTTGGAATAGACGTTCAGAGTCGCGTCGTACACGAACGTGCCGCTCGCGGTTCCTCCGTCATCAAACAGGACGTTTTTGAGCGTCCACTGCACCGGGGCAGCAATCGCACTGCTGAGCCCCATGAGCAGGCTACCCAGAAATCCAATGATGAATCTGTGCATGATTCAGATCTCC
>JAKLLP010000199.1 GCA_023150055.1 Gammaproteobacteria bacterium
CGGACACGCGCCCGGCGAAGCCCGCCAGCGCGGGATCCTTCGCGAGCGCCGCGGCGGTGAGGTCGAGCAGCCACGAACCGATCACGCTGCCACGGCGCCACAGCTCGGCAATGTCGGCGAGGTCCAGGTCGTATCGATAGTGCTCGGGATGGCGCAGCGGCGCGGTCTCGGCGTCTGCCTCGCGCCCCCTGCTGCCGACGTTGGCGTGCCGCAGGATGTTCAGCCCCTCGGCGTACGCGGCCATCAGGCCGTACTCGATGCCGTTGTGGACCATCTTCACGAAATGACCGGCGCCACTCGCGCCGCAGTGAAGATAGCCCTCCTCGGCCGTGCCGCCGCGCTGCTCCCGTCCCGGTGTGCGCGCCGTATCGCCGCGACCTGGCGCCAGGGTGCGGAACACCGGGTCGAGCCGCCGCACGGCGTCCGCTTCGCCCCCGATCATCAAGCAATAGCCGCGCTCCAGGCCCCAGACGCCGCCGCTCGTGCCGACATCCACGCAATGAATACCCCGCGGCGCCAGCTCCTGCGCCCGCCGGATGTCGTCCACGTAGTGCGAGTTGCCACCGTCGATCACGATATCGCCCTGCTCGAGCAGTGGCGCGAGGCTGGCAATCGACTCATCCACCACGGCGGCCGGAACCATCAGCCAGATCGCCCGCGGCCTCGACAGGCAGCCGACCAGCTCCTCGGGCGTAGCGGCGCCGATGGCGTTCTCCTTGACGAGATCGGCGATCGCCTGCGGCGCCCGGTCGAAGACCACGCACTGGTGCCCACCCCGGATCAGGCGCCGGACCATGTTCGCGCCCATCCGCCCCAGTCCGATCATGCCGAGCTGCATAGTCCGCCTCCCTGTGGTGAACCTCACCGATAGTACCCGGGCGGTGCCGGCTTTGGCTTTTTGGCTTATTGTCCGGCGCCAGCGTCCGGCGGATCTGAGAAGATCGAAACCGGCCGACCGGCGCCATGTTGCACGGAACAGACATGACCAGCCTGATGACCGTCCTGATCGTCGCGGCCCTTGCCTGGGCCGTCATCGCCTTCAATCGACTGGTGCGCCTGCGCAACCAGGCGCGTGCCGCCTGGGCCGACATCGACGTGCAGCTGCGCCGGCGCCACGACCTCGTGCCCCAGCTCGTGGCCGCGGTGAAGGCGTACGTGGCCCACGAACGGGCGACGCTCGAGGCGGTCACCGGGCTGCGCGGCCGCGCCATCGGCCTCGCCAGCCCGGCGCAGCTCGGCCGGCTCGAAGCGGAACTGCAGCGCGGTCTCGAGCGGATCTTCGCCCTCAGGGAGGGATACCCGGAGCTCAAGGCCAACGAGAACTTCAGCCAGCTGCAGCGCGACCTCGTCGAGGTCGAGGACCACCTGCAGTACGCCCGGCGTTTCTACAACGGCGCCGTGCGCGATCTGAACACCACCGTGCAGAAAGTCCCGGACCTGCTGATCGCGAGAGCCACCGGATTCAGCGAGGCGGAATTCTTCCAGGCCGACGAGGAGGATCTCCCGCCGGTGCGTGTGGATCTCGCCCCGTGAGCACGGCGGCACGCCCGGTGCCGGTCTGCGCGGTCATGTTGCTCCTCGCGACATGGTTGCCGCTGCCGGCAGCGGCGGCCGAGGGCATCCTCGCCTATGACAGCGAGGTCGAGATCCGCACCGACGGCAGCCTGGTGGTGACGGAGCGCATCCGCGTCCGCGCCGAGGGCGAACAGGTCCGCCGCGGCATCTACCGCGATTTCCCGACCCGTTACCGCGATCGGTACGGCAACCGCGTGCGGGTCGATTTCGAGGTGCTCTCGGTGGCTCGCAACGGCGAGGCTGAACCCTGGTTCACCGAGCGGCTGCCGAACGGTGTGCGGCTGAACACCGGCAGCGACGCGCTGCTGCCGGTACCGGCCGAGCACGACTTCACGCTGCGTTTTCGCACCACGCGGCAGCTCGGCTTTTTTCCGGAGCACGACGAACTGTACTGGAACGCCATCGGCACCGGGTGGGCTCTCCCCATCGAGGCGGGAACCGTCGAGGTTCGCCTCCCCAGCGACGTCCCCGTGGAGGACATGAGCGCGGAGGCCTACACCGGCCCGCAGGGCGCGCAGGGACAGGACTACGCGGCGGAGCTGACGGGCCCCGGCGCGGCGCGCTTCCGGCTGACGGCACCGCTCGGGCCCGCGGAAGGCTTCACGATCGTCCTCACCTTCCCGAAAGGGATCGTGGCCGAGCCCTCCCCTGCCGAGCGTGCGCGCTGGTTCTTCAGCGACAACGTCGGTGTGCTCGTTGCGTTGGCCGGTCTTGCAGTGCTCGCCTTTTACTGCCTGCGACGCTGGCAGAACCGCGGCCGGGACCCGCGGCCGGGCACCATCATCCCGCGGTACTTCGTGCCCGCCGGGCACGGGCCGGCGGGGCTGCGCTACCTGCTGCAGATGGGCTACGACGCGCGGTGTTTCTCCAGCGACATCCTCGCCCTCGCCGTGGCCGGGCGGCTGCGCATCCGCCGCGAGGAGAAGTTCCTGCGCAAGGATCGCTGGGCCCTGGAGCGCCTCGATCACCAGGCCGCCGGCAGCGCGGACAGCAAGGCCATCGACGTGCCCGAGCCCCAAGGCAGGCTGCTGGCGGGGATTTTCGCCAGCGGCCAGCAGACCATGGAACTGCAAACCGCCAATGCCACGACGCTCGCCGCCGCCCGTGCCGCGCACCAGGGATCGCTCGACCGCGTCTACCACGGCGCTTTCTTCCGGCGCAACGTGGGCAGCACGGTGATCGCGGCGCTGCTCGGCGCAGCGAGCATCGCGCTCGCGTTTGCCGTCTCGGGCGGCAACGGACATGTCGCCATCGTCCTCATCGCACTGCCGATGCTCGCGATCGTCACCGCCTTCGGTTACCTGGTCCGCGCGCCGACGGCGCAGGGTCGCAGGCTCATGGACGAAATCGAGGGCCTGAGGCTCTACCTCGGCGTGGCCGAGCGCGACGAACTGGCGCGGATGGGCGGCCCCGATGATGCCCCCACCCTGGACGCCGCGCGCTACGAAGCGCTGCTGCCGTATGCCGTCGCGCTCGAGGTCGAGAACGCGTGGACCGAGAAATTCACCCGGGCGGTGGGCGCAGCAGCAGCCGCGGAAGCGGTACGCCGCATCGGCTGGTACCGCGGCAACAAGCGCCTCGGCAATTCCAGCGAGCTGAGCCGGGCACTGGGGTCGAGCCTCGGCAGCCAGGTCGCCGCGGCCTCCAGCCCGCCCGGCAGCCGGTCCGGCGCGGGCGGTGGCGGCTCGTCAGGGGGGGGTGGTGGCGGCGGTGGCGGTGGCGGGCGATGACGGACAGGTCACAGCCGCCGCAGCTCCGCGCCGATCGCGGCCAGCCCGGCGCGGACAGCATCCGGGTGCTGCGCATAGCTGATACGCAGGCATTCGTGCCGGTGTGGCCAGTCCTCCTCGAGCCCGGGGAAGAAGTGATGCCCGGACAGCACCAGCGTGCCGCGGGCCTTGAGCCGCCGGTAGAGTTCCGCGCTGCCGATGGGCAGGCCCGGCAGCCAGAGCCACAGGAAAAACGCGCCCTCGGGACGATGCACGCAGTACTCGTACCCATCGAGTGAGTCGGCGAGCCACTCGAGTGCCTGCCGGCTGCGCCGCTCGTAGTAAGGCCGTATCACGGACTCGCTCACCTGCGCGATCGCGCCCGAGGCGACCAGCTCGCGCATGAGGACCGGGCCGACGCTGCCGACCGCGAGGCTGGTCGTTGCCGTCATGGCGCCGAGCGCCTCGACCACCTCCGGGCGGGCGACGACTATCCCGGTGCGCACGCCCGGCAGCCCGAGCTTGGAGAGGCTCAGACAGACGATCGTCTCCTCGTCCCGGTAGGGTGTCGCCGGCGTGAACACGATGCCGGGAAACGGCAGGCCGTAGGCGCCATCGAGGATGAGCGGCACACCGGCGCCGCGGGCGAGCGCGCCGAGGCGGCCGATCTCCTCGTCGGTGAGGACGTTGCCCGTCGGGTTGGTCGGCCGCGACACGCAGAGCGCCGCGACGTCCTGCGGGACGGTGAGCGTCGCGAAATCCACGTGGTACTTGAATTGTCGTCCCGGCAGCCGCTCGATCGCCGGCCGCCGGGCGGTGAAGATCTCGCCCTCGACGCCGAGATCCTGGTAACCGACGTACTCCGGCGTCAGCGGCAGGAGGATGCGCCCGTACCCGCCGTCGCTCCGCGGGCCGGCGAACAGGTTGAAGAGCTGGAAAAACCCGCTCTGGCTCCCTGCCGTCAGCACGATATTTTCCGGCCCGACCGTCCAGCCGCAGGCATCGCGCAGGAGGCGCGCCAGGGCCGCCCGGAAACCCTGCTCGCCGGCCGGGTCGGCGTAATCGGCCACCATGCGGCGAAACTCCCGTTCGTCGTCGAGCAGCCGCCGGAACTCGCGCCGGAACAGCGCCAGCATCTCCGGAATGTGCGCCGGATTGCCGCCGCCGAGCAGGTTGACCGGCTCGTCGGCGGCCAGCGCGCGGCCGAGATCGTCCATGAGCTCGCGGGTGCCGGTCTGCCGGGTGAATCGTTCGCCGAAACGGGAGAAACGCATGCGCACATCATAACGGCGCGGCACCTTCCTCCGGGCGTGGGTGCCGGGAAATGCGCGCAATCAGCATCGCCCGGGATCTGCGAACCTGCGACCCGGCGCCTCTCTACGCTAGACTCGCCATGACCCGCCACGGAAAGGGGCCGACCATGAAACACCTTGACCTGGTCGGCGTTCTCAGCCCGGAGTCTCGCGCCGCCGGCACCTCTTTCGTGGCGGCAACGAAGCGCAGGTCGAGGGAAGATTTTCTGCCCGCCAGCATATGAAACCTACCGGCACAAACAGCATCGGTCCATTGCGCGATGTCGATTTGCCGGAAACGGACCGGCTGCTGCGGGATGAT
>JAKLLP010000019.1 GCA_023150055.1 Gammaproteobacteria bacterium
AAAAGGGCCGTGGCGCCGTCGCCACCATACTGCTGACCCGCGGCATCTTGAGGCAGGGTGATGTACTGCTGGCCGGCCAGGAGTACGGCAAAGTTCGGGGCATGTTCGACGCCTTCGGGGGGGCAATCGAGGAAGCGGGCCCGTCGACACCGGTGGTTGTACTTGGACTCTCCGGTATTCCCCAGGCCGGAGATGAGGCAGTCGTGCTGCCCGATGAGCGGCAGGCCCGCGCGGTTGCCGAAGACCGCAAGAGCCGCCAACGTGCTACGAAACTCGCCCAGCAGCAGTCGGCAGCCAAGCTTGAGGACGTCTTCAGCCAGATGCAGGCGGGTGGCGTGAAGTCGATCGAGTTGCTGGTCAAGGCTGACGTGAACGGTAGCGCTGAGGCGCTGCGCGAGGCATTGATGAAGCTGTCGACCGCTGAGATCCAGGTCAAGGTGATCAGTAGTGGCGTCGGCGGTATAACGGAATCTGATGTCAGCCTTGCCGCAGCAGCCAAGGCCATAATCATGGCCTTCAATGTCCGTGCCGATGGCGCAGCACGTGATGCCATAAAGGCCACGGGCGTCGATGTGCGCTACTACAGCATCATCTATGAGGCCATCGATGACGTTAAGGCGGCAATGAACGGCATGCTCGAGCCGGAGATGCGCGAGCAGATCGTGGGTCTTGCCCAGGTGAGAGAGGTATTCCGTTCTCCGAAATTTGGCAGTGTTGCCGGTTGCCTTGTTGTCGACGGCCACGTCAGGCGCAGCAACCCTGTCCGTGTTCTGCGCGATAACGTTGTCATCTTCGAAGGAGAGCTCGACTCGCTGCGTCGATTCAAGGATGACGTTTCCGAGGTTCGCGCCGGAACAGAGTGTGGCATCGGTGTGCGCAACTACAGTGATATCAAGGCGGGCGATCAGATCGAGTGCTATGAACGCATCAGTGTGCCAGCAGCGAGGATCAACTGAGCAGATGGACGCGGTAACGCAGCCAGCGCTCCACGACGACCGTGCCGAAAGAATTTCCACGTAGCCGCAGGCTGGAGGAGGCCATCCAGCGCATCCTCGGCGAGGCACTTTCCGGAAAGGTTCGCGATCCCCGGCTAGCCGAAGTCGTCGTCACGGATGTTCAGGTGTCGCGCGATCTCAGCGTGGCTCGCGTTTACTACACACTGATTTCCGGCCGGACGGAAACAGCTGATCTTTCGACCGCACTGCGCTCTGCCGCAGGTTTTTTTCGTACGGCACTGGCACGAGAACTCCGAGTTCGAAGGATCCCTGAGTTGCGCTTTCTCGCCGACGAAACATTGGCACGCGCGCGCTCGCTCGAGCAGCTCATCGAGCAGGCCGTCGCCATGGAGTCCAGCGCGGACTCGAGCCAGGACCCGCCTGTAGCGAAGGACGATTGAACCAGCCCATGCCGGCGAATTCAGTGGATAGACAAAAGCGCTTACCAGCCAGAGGCCGAGGGCGGGAGGTAAACGGGATCCTCCTTCTCGATAAACCGAGAGGGCTGAGTTCCAATCATGCACTGCAGCGCGTAAAAAGGTTGTTTGCGGCTCGAAAGGCGGGGCACACGGGGAGCCTCGACCCGCTAGCTAGCGGAATGTTGCCGGTGTGCCTCGGTCAGGCCACCAAGGTATGCGGCTTTCTACTCGATTCCGACAAGGAATACCGGTTCAAGGTGCGTTTCGGGGTTGCGACGACGACCGGCGACGCGGAGGGGACGGTTACCCGGACGGGTCCGGCGGAGGTCGCCACGGACCTGCTGGAGGCGACCATCGAAGGATTCCACGGCCGACTGCAGCAGATACCGCCAATGTATTCAGCACTCAAGCATCGCGGACGGCGATTGTATGAGCTGGCCCGCGCGGGGCATGAGGTGCCGAGAAATTCCCGGGAAATTCACATCTACAGCCTGGTGGTCGAAAGCCACGACACCGCTTCGCCCGTCCTCAGGGTCCGGTGCAGCAAGGGGACCTATGTCCGCACGCTGGCCGAGCAGATTGCCGAGAAGGCCGGGACGGTTGGCCACGTATTGGAACTCAGGCGGCTGTCTGTTGACCCTTTTGCAGAGCCGCACATGGTGACCATGGAGGCTCTTGAGGACGCGGCTGACGGCAGCGGGCCGCAGGGACTCGATCAGTGGCTCCTGCCGGCCGATCGCGCGCTGGATAGCTGGCCTGCCCTTAGGCTGTCGTCGGATGCGGTTACCGCAATACGTTGCGGGCAGGCCGTCGTCGGGGACGGCGGCACCGGAGAGGGCTTGGTCCGGCTCTACGGGGATGCTGGGCAGTTCGTGGGCATTGGTGAGCGCCTGGCAGGGGGGCAGGTTGTCCCTCGGCGCCTGATGGAAACAAACCCGCCTGCTTCAACTCAAGCAATTGGGCTGTAACTGGGCGAGGTGCGCGGGTACAATACGCCGCGCTGGAAAAGTCAAGATTGATAAATAGATTCAAGGAGTAACAGCTAATGTCGCTGTCGGGAGAGCAGAAGTCCAAGGTCATCGCAGAGCATCGCCGGGGCGAGAAAGACACCGGTTCCCCAGAGGTCCAGGTCGCGATCTTGTCCGCCCGCATCAATGAGCTCACGGAGCACTTCACTCAGCATAAAAAAGATCACCATTCGCGGCGTGGCTTGCTCAAGATGGTCAATCAGCGCCGGAAGCTCCTCGACTATCTCAAGGACACGGACAGTGAGCGTTACAGGCTGCTCATCGAGCGACTGGGATTGCGCCGGTAAGGGCGATCCGGTTTTTTCTGGCTGAGGATTCCACTTTTATTTGTTTTTAGCAGTCTGCCTGATTCGCAGGGGTGAATCAGGCTTGGTTGATTTAAGTTACAAAGGTAGGTACAGGCAGTGTTGGCGGTAAAAAGATCATTTCCTTTCGGAGAGTTTGAAATAACGCTTGAGACTGGCGAAATCGCCCGACAGGCTGACGGCGCAGTATTGGTGTCGATGGGTGACACCGTGGTACTCGTCACGGCAGTGGCTGAGAAAGTTGCCAGCGGGAACCGGGACTTCTTCCCGCTCACGGTCAATTACCAGGAAAAGACTTATGCCGCCGGGCGTATTCCGGGTGGTTTCTTCAAGCGTGAAGGCAGGCCCGCGGAGAAGGAAACGCTGACTTCCCGCCTGATCGACAGGCCTATTCGGCCGCTGTTTCCCGAGGGCTTCAACAATGAGGTCCAGGTCATCGCCACCGTGCTGTCGATGAACCCCGAAATCGATCCCGATATTCCCGCCATGATCGGAGCGTCGGCTGCGCTCACCTTGGCTGGTGTGCCTTTCCAGGGGCCGATTGCCGGTGCTCGGGTTGGATATATCGACGGTCGCTATGTCCTGAATCCAACAAAAAGTCAAATGGCCAAGTCCCAGATGGACCTGATCGTCGCCGGTACCTCTTCGGCCGTCCTGATGGTCGAATCCGAGATCAAGTGCCTGCCGGAGGACGTGGTCCTCGACGCGGTGATGTTCGGACATGAGCATTTCCAGGCAGCCATCGAGGCGATCAGGGAACTGGCGGCCCAGGCGGGTAAGCCGGCGTGGAAGTGGCAGGCACCAGAGACGGACCAGGATCTGCGACAAGCCATTGAGAGCCAGTTCGGTGGCAAACTCGCCGCGTCTTATCAGATCCGGGAAAAACAGCTTCGGACCAGCGACGTCGCTGAACTCAAGGCAGCAGCCATTACCGCCCTGTCCGGCGGTGACACCCCGAAATGGACAGCAGAGCAAGTCGCAGACGAATTTTATGCTCTCGAAAGCCGTATCGTGCGTCAGCGGGTCATCAGGGGCGAACCACGGATCGATGGACGCGACTACACCACGGTGCGCCCGATAACCATTCGCACCGGCATTCTGCCGCGAACGCATGGCTCGGCGCTGTTTACCCGTGGCGAGACTCAGGCTGTCGTTGTAACGACTCTCGGTACCGATCGCGATGCACAGATCATCGACGCACTTGGCGGTGAGCACCGGGATCGCTTCATGCTGCACTATAACTTCCCGCCATTCTCAACCGGGGAAATATCGTTTCTTTCATCGCCAAAGCGACGAGAAATAGGTCATGGCAGGCTCGCAAGACGTGCGATTTCGGCTGTGTTGCCCGATATGAGCAAGTATCCGTACGTGGTGCGCGTCGTGTCCGAGATCACCGAGTCGAATGGCTCGAGCTCGATGGCGTCGGTATGTGGAGCCAGTCTGTCGTTGATGGATGCAGGGGTCGCTTTATCCGCGCCTGTGGCAGGTGTGGCGATGGGCCTGGTCAAGGAAGGGGACCGCTACCAGGTCCTGACGGACATCCTCGGCGATGAGGATCATCTTGGCGACATGGACTTCAAGGTTGCCGGCACCTCGTCTGGCGTCACGGCACTCCAGATGGATATCAAGATCAGCGGCATTACACGCGACATCATGCATGACGCGCTGGAGCAGGCTCGCCATGCGCGGCTGCACATTCTGCAGCAGATGAACCAGGTGCTCGACGCGCCACGGCAGCGTATGTCCGAATGGGCGCCGACGATCATCACGATGAAGATCGATCCGGAGAAGATCCGCGATGTCATAGGCAAGGGTGGCTCGGTGATTCGAGCCATCACTGAGGAAACGGGTACCACCATCGATATCGACAACGACGGAACGGTCAAAATCGCATCGGTCGATGCAGTATCAGGGCGCGAGGCGCAGAGGCGGGTCGAGCTGATAACGGCGGATGTGGAAGTCGGGCGGATTTACGAGGGTAAAGTGGCTCGATTGATGGATTTTGGCGCCTTTGTGACCATCCTCCCAGGCCGCGATGGCCTGGTGCATATTTCTCAGATTTCCGATGAGCGGGTAGAGCGCGTCAGTGATCGCCTTCGCGAAGGCGATGTCGTCATGGTGAAGGTGCTCGAGGTCGATCGCCAGGGACGCATACGTCTCAGCATGCGCAACCTGGACGCGGCCTGACCACAGTCAGCAAACAGGCCCCGCCGTCTCTGGCGGGGCCTGTCGGCGTTAGCTGCTGAAGCCCACCCTAGGGTCAGGTACGTCGTGGAGTGCGGCTCTCAGTGCCGACCGCAGCCGATCTGAGAGTCCGGGATCACGTTCCCGCCCAGACAGCCGGATCAGGGCCGCAAGAAAGTCAGCGGTGAGCAGAGGTGCGCCCGATCGCTCAGCGTCAGCAATGATCTGCAGGAGCACGGATGTCGTGATCTCCCGACCGGACGCCTGGTCTACTACCCGTATCTCGCCTCCGCCATTGATAACCCGCCGCAGGTCGTCGAGGTTTACGTAGCGACTCTCGACCGTGTCGTAGAGGCGGCGGTTCACATACTTTCGGATCAGCCTGGCTTCATTCATGGTGATGTCTCGCAGCGTGTTGATGGGGAATTCGCCGGGGCGGCACAGTTGGATTCGACCCCGATTTGACCATGTTAGACAAAGTCCAGATGGGGTAAGTTCGCTGCAGACTGGCACTAGCCAAAAAAATTTATAAAGAATATTAAATTCAATAGTTTATTAATTTTTTTTGTTAAAGTTTTTTAATAGACAAAATTGGCCTGTCTTTGGGGTGGTGCTCGTCGAAGTCTGATGACTGCAGCCTCTGTGACGCACGCTACCCGCAGCCGGAGAATAAACGGGCTGCATTAGCTCGATTGAAGGTTGGCCATGGCGGGCCAGCGGAGCAGTCATCGGAGGCGCAGGGCTTGCGGCCCGGCTTTCGGGGATAAATGAAGTCGTCGCCCGCCGGAGGCAGCGGACGGACCAGGCCCTCAGTAGCCGTCTTCTCGGTCGCGGAATTGGCGTTCGGCAAGCTCGCGCCGCTCCTGCGCCTCGACGGAAAGCGTTGCCACTGGCCGCGCCTCGAGCCGCCGAAGTCCTATTTCCTCGCCAGTTTCCTCGCAATACCCATAACTGCCTTCATCGATTCGCTCAAGCGCAGAGTCTATTTTTTTCAAGAGCTTACGTTCACGGTCCCGTGTCCTCAGCTCCAGTCCGAACTCCGACTCCTGCGTGGCCCGATCATTCGGATCCGGAAAATTACTCGCTTCATCCTGCATGTGATGAACTGTGCGATCGACTTCTTCCATCAGCTCTCGCTTCCAGGCCAAAAGAATCTGCCGGAAATGCTGTAGCTGGCGGTCGCTCATATACGTCTCACCGCCCTTGGGCTGGTAAGGCGGGATCCCGTGAATCAGACCTACACTGCTTCTGACGGGCTTCAGGTCGGCACGCCGGCTGGAAGCGGCGGGAAACCTTGAAGCGCCCGCCACTGCCTTCCCCGGCTTTTCCGTCTTTGCAGCGGCAGCGGGGCTTTTCCTGCCGCTGCGCGCGGGCGCAGCGACGCGTTTCGCGGGCTTGGCCGCAGCCTTTTTGGCCGCCTTCTTGGCGGCTTTCCGGCCGGCCGTCGTGCCCTTGCCGACGCCTGCTGCCGTCCGCGGGTTGGAGGCGGACGCTTTTTTCGGTTTGCGGCGCCCGGCAACTGTGCGGGCGGAGCCTTTTTTCGCAGCCATGCTGGACCTGGTCAGATATCAGGAAGCGCGGGATTATACATAGGCTTCGCCCGGGAGGAACCCTCGGGGGACTGCCACAGTGTTCCGAGGCCCCGTCTATCGGCCCGAGAGTGTCCGGGGTCCTGTCTCGGCCGTAGCCGCATCAGGGCCCCAGTCCGGTTTTCGGTGCTCGACCACCAGGGTTGTGTAGATGCCGCCACGGACATTAAACCGGGCCGTCAGGCGCATGAAGCGGGGATCGGCAGCCTGCACGAGATCGGAGAGGATCCGATTGCTTACGGCTTCGTGAAAAGTCCCATGGTTGCGAAATGACCAGATGTATTGCTTGAGCGCCTTGAGTTCGAGACAGAACTTGTCGGGGACGTAGTCGATGAGCAGCGTGGCGAAGTCTGGTTGGCCCGTCTTCGGGCAGAGGCACGTAAACTCAGGTATGCGGATTCGGATGGTATACTCCCGCGTGACTTCCGGGTTGCTGAAGGTGCTGAGCAACTCCGGTGCAGGAGAGGTTGTTGTTGCGACAGTTGTCATCGTGATGCCGGGCGAGGCTGTGCGTCTGGTTTTGGGCGGTTTTTTTACTTTACACTAGCCGTGGTGCGCGGACCACGTTTTGGGGGAAGTCGGTATGCCTGGCAGACTCGGGCAAAGCGCTCGCTCGTTTCCCACACCCTCGTCTGGATTTCAAGAACCTAGAGCTGTCGTGCCAGCCAAGCTATGGCGGGCCTGGGTCGCTTCTTTGGCCGCCGGAGGCAGCGACAGATGCGCCTGAGTAGAATCCGGCTCGCAGGCTTCAAGTCCTTCGTTGATCCAACAACGTTCCATCTGCCGACCAACCTGGTTGGTATCGTTGGACCGAATGGCTGTGGCAAGTCCAACGTCATAGATGCCGTGCGATGGGTGATGGGCGAGATGTCGGCCAAGCATCTTCGCGGCGATTCCATGGCCGACGTGATCTTCAATGGTTCTTCTTCCCGAAAGCCGGTAGGCAGCGCCAGTATCGAGTTGTTTTTCGATAACGCTGATGGCGCTATCGGCGGGCAGTATGCGCAATACGCGGAAATTGCCCTGAGGCGCACGCTATCGAGGGACGGGACATCGAGTTATTTTCTCAACAACACGGCAGTTACGCCATCATAGAACAGGGAATGGTGTCCCGACTGGTGGATGCCAAGCCCGATGAGATGCGCGTGTACATCGAGGAGGCAGCAGGAATCTCCAGGTACAAGGAGCGACGCCGGGAGACTGAGAGCCGTATACAGCATACCCGCGACAATCTGGCGCGGCTCAACGACGTTCGTGAAGAGATCACAAAACAGCTCGATTCGCTTCAGCGACAGGCGAAGGCCGCTGAGCGCTACAAGGAGTTACGGTCACGGGAGCGCAGACTGGAAGCCGAATTGCTGGCCATGCGCCTGCGGGATATCGACAACAGTCTCACGCAGAGCAGGGCAGATCTCGCCAGGCGGGAAACCAGCCTTGAGTCGGCTATCGCCGATCAAAGACGTATTGAAGCCGAGATAGTGGCCCTTAGGGAGCAGCATACGGCGGCAACAGATGCCTTCAATGCGATTCAGGCCAAGCACTACGCTGCCCAGAGCGAGATCTCCCGTCTCGAGCAGGAACTCGCGCACCACAGGCAGATCGGTGAGCGTCAGCAGGCTGACTTGAAGGAGACGGGGGAGCAGCAACAAGAGGTTTCCGACGAGATTGAGGGTGAGCGATCACGTCTGGAGGAACTCGATTCCGCCCTGGCGCAGCTGGAGCCCGAACTGGCGCGGGCCAGGGCTGCGGAGGCAGAAGCCGCCGAGGCGCTGCACCAGGCAGAGGTGGCCCTCGAGCAATGGCAGGACAGGTGGCAGGAATTCAATCTGGGTCTCAAAGAACTCCAGCAGGCGACCCAGGTGGAAAAAACACGTTCTGAACACCTGCTCGAGCAACTATCGCAACTCTCCCGGCAGCGCGATGCGCTCGAGCGGGATCGGAACCAGTTGGGGCTGGATCACAGCAGCATTCGACTCGATTCCCAGAGGGATATCGAATCGAGAACACAGGAGAAAGTAGATCAACTGGCGGCCCGGCTGGCCGAAGTCGATGGCGAGATCGAGAGTTCGAGGTCCCTGGAGCGTCGGCTGAGTGTGGAACTGGAACAGGCCACGACGGATCTTGCTGCGGCTCGTGGGCGTCTGGAAACCCTGCAGGCCGTGCAGGAACTTGCCCTCGGCGCCGAGGATGAGGCCTTGGGTGCCTGGCTTGAACGTGAGCAGCTCCGAAGTCAGCCTCGACTCGCACAGCAACTCCGGGTAGAAGAGCGGTGGATCCTGGCGGTGGAGACCGTGCTCGGCGACTTCCTGCAGGCCGTTTGTGTCCCCGGATTTGCCCACCACCTCTCCGCGCTACCGGACACCCAGGTTGCCCTCCTGGAGCCCGAAACCGCCGATACCGAGGTCCGTCCCGAATCGTTGCTTTCGCGTGTTGCAGAGCCGCGGTACGCGGTTTCGTTACTCGCTGACGTCCTGATTGCCGGGGACGTGGACGAGGCGGTGCGACTGCAAAGCCGGCTGGGCCCGCGGCAGTCTGTGGTGACGCCCGATGGCATATGGCTCGGGCCCGGCTGGGTGCGCATCAATCGTGGCCAGCGGAACGCGGCTGGCCTGCTTGCCCGAGAAGGCCAGATTCGCGACCTGCGCGAGTCGGTTTCTGTGCTGATGGAACGGGTCACCCTGGGCGAGCAGCAGCGGGTTGGTGCCCGACAACACCTGCTCGAACTGGCGGCGTCACGCGTGGATTTGACGGAGAAGTTCAATCTGGCTAACCGTGAGCACGCCGAGGCGGTCGCGGTACTCGAGAATCTGCAACAGGAGGTCAGGCGGAGCCAGGAGCGCCAGGTTGCACTCGACGGCGATATCGCGCAGGTCGCCGAGGAAATATCCCGAGTTTCGACGATATTATCCGAGGCGCGCAATCGCGCCGAGACCGCCGATCGCGACCGGGAATTACTGGCCGAGGCTCGTCCGGACCTGCAGCGTGAGCAGCAGGAGAGGTTGTCTGCCTACAATACCGCGCGAGAACTGGCAGAACAGGCAAGATCTGCCGTCGGGCGGCTGAACGTCGAGTTCGAGAGTAAAAAGGTGGGCCGGGATTCCATCGGTTCCGGCATGGCACGACTCGACATGCAGCTGGAGCAACTCGGTGTCCGTGCGCGGCAGTTGGAACAGGACCTGGAGTCGGGTCGAAAGGTGCAGGAGGACCTGCATTCGCAATTGTTGGTGCAGCTCGAGCGACAGGTGGAAATCGATCGCGATCTCGCCGGCAAGCGCCACGAGCTCGAGCAGGTAGAGTCCGACCTCCGTGCGAGCGAGGGTCGCCGGCATGATGCGGAGCAGGCGGTGGGCATCGCGAGAGAGAATACCGAACAAGTGCGGATGCAAACCCGCGAGACCGAGGTTCGTCGGGAATCGGTCGTGGAGGCATTCGCGGCAACCGGTTCGGACATTCACGCCGTGACGAGTGAGTTGCCTGCTGACGCTGATCCAGCAGAGTGGCAGGCTTCAATCGAGAAAGCGCGACGCAGCATCGAGCGTCTTGGGCCTATCAATCTGGCAGCAATCGAGCAGTTCGACGAACAGTCTGAACGCAAGAAGTATCTGGATGCGCAAAACGAAGATCTCATCGCAGCGTTGGATACCCTCGAACAGGCCATTCGCAAGATCGACCGGGAAACACGATCCAGGTTTCAGGAAACCTTCGACAATATCAATCAGGGGCTAAAGCGCATATTTCCGCGGCTTTTCGGTGGGGGGCATGCTTACCTTAGCCTGGAGGGCGAAGATATCCTTTCGGCCGGGGTCACCGTCATGGCGCGGCCGCCTGGAAAACGCAACAGTCATATTCACCTGCTGTCCGGCGGCGAAAAGGCCTTGACTGCGGTGGCGCTGATTTTCTCCATCTTCGAACTAAACCCTGCGCCATTTTGCCTGCTCGACGAGGTGGATGCCCCGCTCGATGAGGCCAACGTCGGCCGCTTCTGTGAGATTGTCGCCGAGATGTCGCAGCGGGTTCAGTTTGTCGTCATCACTCACAACAAGACGAGCATGGAGATGATGAAGCAATTGACCGGTGTGACCATGAACGAGCCTGGAGTTTCGCGCCTCGTGTCGGTCGACCTGGACACCGCGGTGCAAATGGCAGCCAGCTGACCGGTGTGGCGATGGCCGAGTTTCGTTGGCTATTGCTTGCCGCCGGGGCGCTCGTTCTGGCCGTGGTGTTCTGGCTGAGTCGTCGAGAACCCAGGGACTCGAAGCCCGCTCCAACCGGCTTTCTGAAGCGCGCTATTCCGCCAGCAGAGAACGCGTCGCACGGAGCCGCTCCATCGCAGGACAGGGAGGGAAGCGAGCAGAAGCCGCTTGCCGACCTGGTCGTAACTGTCCGGCTGATGGCCCGTGGCAGCAGTCCGTTTCCTGGAGATCGCCTGGTGCTCGCCCTCAGGGAGGCAGGCCTGAAGCACGGCCGTTTCGGTATTTTTCACCGGCACGAGGTGAGTGATGAAGGCCGCATCACGTTCAGCGTGGCAAGCCTGGTGGAACCGGGCTCTTTCGACCTGTCTCGCCTGAAAGACGCCGTATACCCGGGCGTAAGCCTCTTCCTCATGCTGCCAGGCCCGAGGGATCCGCTGGCGGCTTTCGATGACATGCTGGCCACAGCACGATTGTTGGCGGAAAAGCTCGATGGGGAACTGCTGGATGAGCACGGCAGCCGGCTCAGCGTGCAGCGAGAGCGCTACCTGCGCGAAGAAGTCATACAGTACCCGCACAAGCAGACAGCGCCCTGAGTGATGGCTAAAGCGGGCTCTTCCGTGCCTTCCGCTGTCGTCCAGCGCGTGGCACGGCTGCGGGAAGAGATCGACGCGCACAACTATCGTTACTATGTGCTGGACACACCCTCGATTCCGGATGCAGAGTACGACCGGCTTTTTCGTGAACTCTCCCGACTCGAGCAGGACTACCCGCAGCTGGTCACGGCCGAATCCCCCACGCAACGCGTCGGAGCGGTTCCCCTCACGGCATTCGAGCCTGTTCGCCATATCGTTCCTATGCTGTCGCTGGACAATGCGTTCAGCGAGGAGGACGTCGCCGCCTTCGACCGCCGGGTGAGAGACCGGCTCAACGTCGATGAGGAAATCGAGTACTCAGCTGAGCCTAAGCTGGATGGTGTGGCCGTGAGTATTCGCTATGTCAACGGCCTCCTGACCGAGGGCGCTACAAGAGGCGATGGCTTCACGGGCGAAGACATTACGCAGAATCTTCGCACTTTGGCGGCCGTACCCTTGCGCCTCAGGGGCGCAGATCTGCCCGAGGTCATCGAGGCTCGCGGCGAAGTCTACCTGTCGAAGGAGGCCTTCCGTGCGCTGAACCAGCATGCTCTGAACTCGGGAACGAAGGAGTTCGTCAACCCCAGGAATGCCGCTGCTGGCAGCCTTCGCCAACTCGACCCGAAAGTCACAGCGGCGAGACGGCTGCAGGTGTTCTTCTATGGCATTGGAGAGCTTCGAGGCTGGAGAATGCCGGGTCGGCACAGCGAGATGCTCCACGCTTTGAGTCAATGGGGCCTGCGAGTCAATCGCCTGTGCGAAGTCGTGAGAGGGGTCGGCGGGTGTATGGCGTATTACCGTCGTATCGCCGGCCTCAGAAGTGACCTCCCGTTTGAAATCGACGGCGTCGTCTACAAGGTCGATTCGCTGAGTAGACAGGAGGAACTCGGCAGCGTATCGCGTTCCCCTCGCTGGGCCATTGCCCACAAATTTCCGGCCGAAGAAGAGCTGACGACCGTGGCAGCGGTGGATTTTCAGGTTGGGCGTACCGGCGCCGTCACCCCCGTAGCGAGGCTCGATCCAGTGTTCGTCGGGGGCGTCACCATCAGTAATGCCACGCTGCACAACATGGACGAGGTGGCCCGGAAGGATATCCGGGTCGGCGATACCGTAGTCGTTCGCCGCGCGGGCGATGTTATTCCCGAGATAGTGCGGGTGCTGCCAGAGCGCCGGCCAGCCGACACCAGGCCGGTGCAGTTGCCGCCGACATGCCCGGTCTGTGGTTCGGAAATTCGCAGGGCAGCAGGCCGGGCGGTCAGCCGCTGCATGGGTGGCCTTTATTGTCCGGCCCAGCGCAAGCAGGCATTGAAGCATTTCGCTTCGCGCCAGGCTCTGAATATAGAGGGTCTCGGCGACCGGCTGGTAGAGCAGCTCGTCGACAGGGGACTAGTCCAGAGCCCCGCTGATCTGTACCAGCTGACCACCGCCGATCTGGCGGGACTCGAACGCATGGGTGAAAAATCGGCTGCCAAGCTCACCAAAGCGATAGCAGACAGCAAGAATACGACACTGGCTCGTTTTCTTTTCGGACTCGGGATACCCGAGGTCGGGGAGGCGACAGCGCGGTCACTTGCAGAGCACTTCGGAGATCTGGCGACTTTGCAGAATACGTCTCCTGAGCGCCTGCAGGACGTCCCGGATATCGGGCCGGTGGTAGCCGCCGAGATTCACGCGTTTTTTCGCCAGGAACACAACCGTGAGATTCTTCGAAAGCTGCGACGGGCCGGCATAAATTACCCCAGGCCCCAAGCCACAGTCGCCCGCAGTGTCGGCAAGTCCCTCACGGGAAAGACTTTTGTAATTACTGGTAAGCTGGAGAACATGACTCGAGAACAGGCAAAGGAACATATTCTCGAGCGGGGTGGTACCGTCGCCGATGCGGTCTCGCAGAAGACTTCGTATCTCGTTTGCGGCCTTAAGCCAGGGTCAAAACGGATCAAGGCCGAGAAGCATGGGGTCACGGTTCTCGACGAAGATCAGTTTTTTCACCTTCTGAAGGCGACGGAAGATACCTAGATGGTAAGCGATGTAACACGGGAACGTATCCGCAATGCGCTCTCCGGCGTGTTGCTGCCACTCGCGCGAACGCTGTTGCGGTGTGGTGTTGGCTATACGGAGTTCGCTGAGTTGGCAAAGCACGCCTTCGTAGAGGCGGCATCGCGTGATTACGGTGTACGGAACCGGCCAACCAACATCGCCCGTGTGGCGGTGATGACGGGGCTTTCACGTAAGGAGGTTGCGCGAATACGAGGGGTGAAAAAGAGAGTGCGGTTCTTGAATCGCTCTGTAACGCTTCCAGCAGCCATTCTCAACGAGTGGCATTTAAATCGGCATTTCTGTGACCGATATGGTGTCCCATTGATTCTGCCGGTATCAGGGAAGGGCGTGACTTTTAGCTCGTTAGTGAGGTGTATAACCAGTGATACCCCCCCAGGTGTTTTGCAGCGAGAATTGATTCGCAGTGGCGCTGCCCGAATGATTGGAGGGGCTAAGATACTTGCAACCAAGCGTCATTTCGTTCCTGATTCCGTCAATGAGAAAGTGCTGGTAGGGCTTGAGCTTGGGCTTCGACGCCTTGCAGAAACCATAGAGTTCAATAGTAATCCTGATAATGCTCAAGGGAATCGGTTTCAACGATTCATTGAGGGCCCAAAAATACAGCCGAGAGACTTAGCTGAAGTTCGAAAGGAGGTTTATCGCCTACTAACGAAATTTTCCGTTGCTCTGGACGATTCAATGACGGCATATGGCACGTCTGTGTCGACGAACCAGAAGAAAAAGATTGCAAAAGCCGTTCAGCCAGGAGTTGGGCTTTACTATTTTGACGACGCGCCTGACAAAATGCTCTGAGAAGCGAGGTTTGTGACTGGCCGTGCCAAACCGCTGCCGTTAATAATTGCGCGGTCGATCTCTCGATGTCTGCGAGAATATCAAGCGATCTGATGAGTGAATCATAAAGCGATTTCGAATATAGGGTGAGCCCTCACTAACCGCCAACTGATTGATTGGTGGCGCGAGCGCCACTGCCGTGGATGCCGCGCA